>QHVD01000490.1 GCA_003222235.1 Gemmatimonadota bacterium
AGTGTGATCTCGGTGCGACACAAGAGCGGCGCCTTGACGGGTCGGTCCGCCGCCGGCGCCGGGAGGCCGGCCTCCCACTTGACGCCATCCTCGCACTCGCCCAGGGCGGCTTCCAACAACGCGAGCCACGGCTCCGCCTCGGGGTGCTCGCGGCGGGCCTCGGCGACGCGCTGTTGGGTCTCTAGGTCCCGGGGGCGCCGAAGACGGGCCTTGGGCCAGAGCATTTCACCTTTACCGTGCGGCAGGGCGTCCGGTAATACATCTTCGCGCCTTGGTGCAGCTCGGCCACGGGGTCGTGGTTGCCTACATCGCCACCGGGTCCGCCCCCCCGCACGCGGCTCGCTTCGGGGCTCGCGCAACCGCCGAGCGCGGCCACGGCGAGCGCGACCCACCACGCGCGCTTGGTCGTCATGCTACATCCCGGCGGCGACACGGTAGCGCTCGATCCCTTCGGAAGCGAACATCGTCGCGAGCCGCAAGAGAAAACCTCCGAGGAGCACGAGCCTGGCGGCATTCGCCACCGGCTGCCGCCTCGCATGCAGGCGCAGCGGTGCGAGAATCCCCAAGCCGACCACGCCCACGAGCAGGACCAGCCCCCACCCCCACGAGCTCAACCAGACCCGGTTCACCGAGCCGAGTGATACGATGAAGGCGACGAGAATGAGCAGCTCCACGACGAGCGCCTGGGTGTCGAACGACGACAGCCAGGCGAGCGACCGTTCCGTGGCGCCGCGCCCGGGGGCGAGCAGGATGAGCGTGGCAGCCCCCGTGGAGGCTCCCGAAGCCAGGAACAACGCGCCCAGCCAGGGGCTGTCCGCCCAGATCGGGCGATTGGTGACCGAGAGGAGGATCCCGGTGTACCCGGCGAGGGAGAAGCCCAGTAATGCGCTGATCCCCGCCACCAGCTTCCCCAGTGCGCCGCGGTGCATCGCGCGGAGTGCCGGAGAAGCGATACGGCCCTCCTCCGCCATCACCCCGAGCGCCGACAGGACGGAGAACGCTCCGAACGACAGGACCACCCACGCCCCGAACGAAATGGGCGACCATGCCTTGAACATGATGGTCGGGAAGTTGTGGGACTGGACCAGCATGTGCCAGAAGCGCAGCGGCTGCCCGAGATCGACCGTCAGCAGCAGACCGCAGAGGATCGCTCCCCAGGCCGCGACGTAGTATCCAGTGCGAACGACCGGGCGGTCCTCCGTCCGGCCGAACCAGTCCAGGATTGCGGCCAAGAAGCAGGCGCCGCCGGCGATCCCGCCCACGAAAAAGTACAGGATGATGAACCAGGTCCAGTGCGGCGCGCCGCTGAAGAAAGTGTCGGACATTAGTTTGGTCCCCCTCCCCCGACCCTTCCCCCTGCGCCGCCCATGTCGTCCATCCGGCGTTTGCGCAGGCCCACGAGCGCCAGGATGCCGAGGACCGCCGCGCTCGCCACGGAGAAGCTGGAGCTCCTGGCGAGGTTACGGGAGGGTAGCTGCGGTTTGTGCGGCAGCCCGTACACCTCGTCTTTGTCCACGAGCAGGTAGAAGGAGTTCAACCCGCCAAGGGGTCCCGTCGGGTCCGCGCCGTACAGGTGGGCATCGACGCCCTGCGCCTTGAGCTGGTCGACCCGCTTCTGAGCCCGCGCCCGGAGCTCGGCGATCGACCCGAACTGAATCGAGTCGGTGGGGCACGCTTTCGAGCACGCGGGCTCGAGCCCCACTTTGAGCCGGTCGTAGCACAGCGTGCACTTCTGCGCCGTGCCCGACACCGGGTTGACGTCGATGACGCCGAACGGGCAGGCGGCGATGCAGGCTCGACAGCCATTGCAGACGTCGGACTGGATCACCACGGTGTCGAACTCGGTGCGGATGATGGCGCCGGTCGGACACACTTCCAGGCACCCCGCCTGGACACAGTGCTTGCACACGTCGCTCATCATCAGCCAGCGGCCGTCATACGGACCCTTGAACTGCTCGATGAAGCGGACGTGCCGCCAGTGGATGCCGTCGAGCCGGCGGGTGTTGTCGTAGCTGTCCCCGGAGAGCTCCCGGATCCCGCCGTTCTCGGCGGGGAGCTGGTTCCATTCCTTGCACGCGACCTCGCACGCCTTGCAGCCGATGCAAACCGTGGTGTCGGTGAAAAACCCCATGGCGTCTGGCATGGTCAGGCCTTCTCCACGTTGCAGACGAATGCCTTGCCCTCGTGGATCGACACGTTCGGGTCCCCGACCCAGGACGTGAGGTCGTTGACGACATCGCCGGTAGAGAGCCCCATCCACCCCCAGTGCCAGGGCATGCCGACGTGGTGGATGCGCTTGCCGGCTACGTTCATCACCCCGATGC
>QHVD01000218.1 GCA_003222235.1 Gemmatimonadota bacterium
GCTAACCGCGTGGTCGGCGGCGCGCGCGGTCAGGGCCATGTAGGTGAGCGATGGATTGACGCACGACGAGCTGGCCATGCAGGCGCCGTCGGTGACGAACAGGTTCGGCACGTCGTGAGACTGGTTGTACGCGTTGAGCACCGACGTCTTTGGATCACGGCCCATGCGTGCCGTCCCCATCTCGTGCACGCTGAAGCCGGGCGGCCCGTCGTGATCGTACGTCTCGACGCTCCTGCACCCCGCGGCCTCGAGCATCTCCGCCGCCTGACTCTTCACGTCCTCGCGGATCGCCCGCTCGTTCTCGCCCCACGCGCTGTGGACGCGCAGCAGTGGGATCCCCCACTGGTCCTTCCGCTCCGGGTCCAGGTGCACGTAGTTCTCGTGGCGCGGCAGGCACTCGCCGTATCCCTGCAGCGACATCCCCCACGGTCCCGGCTCGCGCAGGCGCTGCTTCAAGTCCGCGCCCAGGCCAGGCTCCGACGCGCCGCGGCTCCATCCCTCACGACTCGCTCCCGCCTGGATCCCATAGCCTCGGAGGAAGCCGACCTTCTCCTCTCCGTGCGCGCCGAGGTTGCGGAACCGCGGGATGTAGGTCCCCGTGGGCCGCCGGCCGTAGACGTACTTGTCCTCGAGACCGGGGACGATTCCTTTCGCGCCGGCCTTGGAGATGTGGTCCATCAGGTTGTGACCCAGCTCCCCGCTCGAGTTGGCGAGCCCGGTCGCGAAGCGCGGGCTCTTCGAGTTCAAGAGGATCTGGGCCGTGGCGAGCGTCGAGGCGCAGAGGAAGATGAGTCGCCCGGCGTACTCGCGCGCCTCCTTGGTATGTGCGTCGATGACACGCACGCCCGCGGCCCGGTCCCTCCGTTCGTCGTACACCACGCTCTCTACGATCGCATCGGTCACGACCGTCAGCCTCCCCGTCTTCCGCGCCGCCGGCAGCGTCGCGCTCAAGCTCGAGAAGTACCCCGCGAAGCTGCAGCCGCGCGCGCACTGGTCGCGCGCTCGGCACGGGCCCCGGCCGTCGTGGGCCCGCGTCAGGTTCGCGACCCGCATCAGCGTCAGGCGGCGTCCGGGAAACTTGCGCTCGATCGCCTGCTGCACGCGCTGCTCCGCACACGCCATCTCCCAGGGCGGGAGAAACTCGCCGTCCGGCAGGTGCGGCAAGCCCAGCCGCTCCCCGCTCACCCCGACGAAGCGCTCGACGTAGCCGTACCAGGGCGCGAGATCCCTGTAGCGAATCGGCCAATCGACGCCGTGGCCGTCGCGCAGGTTGGCCTCGAAGTCCAGGTCGCTCCAGCGCCAGCACGCACGGCCCCAGATGAGGCTGCGCCCGCCCAGCTGGTAGCCGCGGATCCAACGGAACGGCTTGTCATCGGGCGTGATGTAAGGATGCTCCCGGTCATTGACGAAGAAGTGCCGCGTCGCCTCTCCAAACGCGTAGTTCTTGCTCTGGATCGGGTAATCGCGCTCGTACAGCTGCTGCTCGCCGAGGCCGCGGTACGCGAACTGCCAGGGCTGCCACCACTCCGTGACGTAGTCCTTGCCGTGTTCCACGTGGCGGCCGCGTTCCACCATGAGCGTCCGCAGCCCCTTCTCGCACAGCTCCTTGGCGGCCCAGCCGCCGGTGATGCCGGAGCCCACGACGATGGCGTCGTACGGCTCGCTCACACCGCCCACGCCCGGCCGATCTCTGCGAGGGGCACGCATCCATCGAAGCGGCCCGGGACGGGGGCGTGGTGCAGCTCGCGCGTGGCCCCGATCTCGGACGTGTAGTACCCGACGAGCGTCAGCTTCTTCATCGTGCGAAAGAAATGCGCCTCGCCCGGGCCGGGCATCGTGGCAAACGCCTCCCGATCCAGGTGCACGAGCAGCGCGCGCTGGTCTGTCGTTGCGCATTGCAGGAAGGCGCGGCCACAGGTCCGCCGGGCGCGTGCGTCTACGTCCGCCAGACCTGCCAGGAAGCGCTCTCGGTCCTCGGCCGGGTAGGACTCCGCGAGCATGGCATCGATGAACCGATGCACCCCCACGGCGCGGGCACCCGGCGTGTCGGTCTCGGGGAGAATGTGGTCGGCGATGGTCGCTACCAGGTTCGCCTGGTCTGGGGTCAGCGCGCGAGGCTTCCACGCGCCGTCGGGAACGCGCCGCGCCTCGCACCCGGCGAGCACTCCGGCGACCGTGGGGGCGGCGAGGGCGCCCCCCAACAGCAGGGCGGCCCGCCGCAGCGCCTCGCGCCGATCGATCACGGATTACGCGTGTTGCGCGCGGCTCGAGGTCTGCGCCATAGGGGGCCCGCCCGCCGTCGCTTGCGAGGAGGCATTGGCAAAACGTGCGCCAGCGAAGGCCGGTGTCAAGGACCTGCGCGACTTGAAAGATAAGGAGAGTCAGTGCATCCTCGGCGAGGGCGCCGTGCCTCTACCCGAGGTCCAGCATTCCACGATTCGCCGGAGGTGAGACATGTCGGAGCAGAAGATGCCACGCCGCGAGTTCTTGAAGGACGCCGCCGCCGGCGTCGCCGGGATCGCCGTCACCTCGCTGCCGGCGGCGAGCTACGCCAGGATCCTCGGCGCGAACGACCGCGTGCGGGTCGGGATCGTGGGATTCTCCGACCGCTTCCGCCAGGCGCTGCTCCCCGCGTTCGGCAAGGTCGCCAAGGAGTTCGACTTCGAGATTGTCGCCGTCTCGGACATCTGGAGCCGGCGGCGCGACGAGGGCGTGGCCGAGATCGAAAAGGTCACGGGAGCGAGGCCTCGCGCGTTCCGCAACAACGAGGAGATGTATGAGGCGCGGGTGAGCGACGCGGTGATGATCTCGACGGCCGATTTCCAGCACGCCTACCACGGCGTCGAGGCGATGCAGGCGGGGCAGGATGCCTACATCGAGAAGCCGCTCGCCCACCGGATGGAAGACGCCATCGCGATCCGCGAGGCCGTGAAGAAATCGGACCGGATCGTGCAGATCGGCACGCAGCGCCGCAGCGCCGCCAACTACCAGATGGCCAACGAGTACCTCCGGTCGGGGAAGTTCGGCGACATCGTCATGGCCGAGATGACGTGGAACGTCAACCAGCCGGGCCGCTGGCGGCGCCCGCAGCTCGTCGCCGCGCTCAAGGAGGAGGACACGGACTGGAAGCGGTTCCTCATCAACCTGCCCTCCGAGCCGTGGGACCCGCGCAAGTACCTCGAGTATCGCCTCTTCTGGCCGTACTCGTCGGGCATCCCGGACCAGTGGATGGTGCACCAGATCGATACGGTGCACTGGTTCACCGGCCTGCCCCGCCCGCGCAGCGTCGTCGCGAATGGCGGCGTCTACCTCTGGAATGATGGCCGCAAGAACTGGGACACCGCCACGATCGTGTTCGACTATGGGCCGCTCGACGATCCCTCGAAAGGCTTCCAGGTCGTGTACTCGTCCCGCATGACCAACTCCGCCGGGGGCACCAAGGAGCTGTACTACTCGAACGCCGGGATGTTGAACCTCGACACCAACGAGATCACGCCGACGGGGGGGCTCACGGAGCGCTTCGCGGCGCAGATGGGCATGAAAGCGAACGAGCTGCCCGCGTTGAAGCTCTCGGAGGCCGCGGGGACGGAGACCGCGGCGGACACGGGTGCGGATTCGTCCACGACGGCCAACGTCCGGAACTGGATGGACTGCGTGCGCTCGCGCAAGCAGCCGAATGCGGCAATAGACGCCGGCTACAGCCACGCCGTGGCGCTGTGCATGACCGTCGCGGCGATGCACAGCGGCAGGAAGGTCACGTTCGACGACGGCAAGCAGGACATCGTCATGAACTGAGGAGCCGAACGAGCATGGGGAAGGCTTGGCTGCTGTTGGGACTTGGGTCAGCGGCCCTCGGGTCCTCACAGGGGGTGAGGACTCAAGGGGGTCAGGGGGCCAGGACACCCCGCGTCGAGGTCGTGCCGCACGAAGCCGAGCGCCGGGTAGACGTCCTGGTCGACGGAAAGCCGCGCCGGGTAGACGTCCTGGTCGACGGAAAGCCGTTCACGTCGTACATCTATCCCACTACGCTCAGGAAGCCGACTCTGTACCCCCTGCGCACGGCGTCGGGAGCGGTGGTGACGCGCGGCTGGCCGCTCGAGCCCAGACCGGGCGAGCGCGTGGACCACCCGCACCAGGTCGGACTGTGGCTCGACTACGGAGACGTGAACGGGCTCGACTTCTGGAACAACTCGGACGCGATCCCCGCGGCGCGCGCGCCCAAGATGGGCACGATCCTGCACCGCGCGGTGCGCCGCGCCGAAAGCGGAGAGGGCGAGGGCGTGCTCGAGGTGACGGCCGAGTGGGTCGACTTTCAGGGGAAGCCGCTACTGCGCGAGGACACGCGGTTCGTGTTCCGCGCCGCCGACGGCATGCGCGCGGTCGACCGGCTCACGACCCTTACCGCGCTCGGTCAAACGGTGACCTTTACCGATAATAAGGAAGGGCTGATCGGGATGCGGGTGGCCCGGGCGCTCGAGCAACCCTCCACGACGCCGGAGGTCTTCACCGACGCCGGGGGGCATGCGACGACCGTCCCGGTCCTGAACAACGACGGCGTCACCGGGCGCTACCGGAGCTCCGAGGGGCTCGTGGGAGACTCCGTGTGGGGCACGCGCGGTCGCTGGACGATGTTGTCCGGCGTCGTCGAGGGAGAGGCGGCCACGATCGCCATCCTGGACCACCCGCGGAACGTCGGCTTCCCGACCTTCTGGCACGCGCGCGGCTACGGTTTGTTCGCCGCCAACCCGCTGGGGCGGAAAGCGTTCACGAGCGGGAAGGAGGAGCTGAACTTCCGGCTCGCCCCGCGAGAGTCCACGACCTTCCGCTACCGCGTCCTGATCCTGTCCGGCGCCGTCACGCCCGAGCAGATCGAGACCTACTACCGGGACTTCGCTCGGTGACCCGACCACCGCAGGCGGTCAAAATCCATGCGGCGGACAACGTGGCGGTGGCGGTAGGGGCGCTCGCCGCGGGGAGCGGCGTCGTGGTCGAGGGCGAGTGCGTCGTGCTCCGCGAGGACATTCCCGCGGGCCACAAGATCTCGCTTCGGACGCTCGAGCCGGGCGAGCCGGTCGTGAAATACGGCTTCCCGATCGGGGAGGTGACCGCGCCTATCGCGCCCGGTGCCTGGGTGCACACTCACAATCTGAAAACGCGCCTCGAGGGGTTGGTGGAGTATCGGTATGAGCCCTTTGACCGAACGCGGAAGTCGGAACGCGAAACGCGGAACGGCCGTTCCGACTTCCGCGTTCCGAGTTCCGCGTTCTTCCGCGGCTACCGCCGCCGGACCGGCCGGGTCGGCACGCGCAACGAGGTGTGGATCCTCAACACGGTCGGCTGCGTCAACCACGCGGCCGAGCGGATTGCGCGGGAGGGAGCGGAGCGGTTCGCCGGGCGGGGAGGGGGGGGACCGATCGACGGGGTCTACGGTTTCTCGCACCCCTACGGCTGCGGCCAGCTCGGCGACGATCTCCGGAACACGCAGCGCGCCCTCGCCGGCCTGATGCGCCATCCCAACGCGGGCGGCGTGCTGGTGCTCGGGCTCGGCTGCGAAAATAATCAGATGGATGGCCTGCTCCGGCTCGCCGGAGACGTCGATCGCGCGCGGCTCAGGTTCTTCAATAGCCAGGAGGTCACGGACGAGGTCGATGCAGGGCTCGAAGCCGTGGCGCAGCTTGCGGCGGCGATGGAGCGCGATGCGCGGGTGGAGTGCCCCGCCTCCGATCTCGTGCTCGGCCACAAATGCGGCGGCTCGGACGGCTTGAGCGGGATCACTGCCAACCCGCTCGTCGGGCGCATCGCCGACCGGTTGACGGCGCTCGGCGGAGGGGTGATCCTCACCGAGGTGCCGGAGATTTTCGGCGCGGAGCAGCTCTTGATGCGTCGAGCGGTCGATGAAGCGGTCTTCAGGGACATCGTAGCGCTGGTCAACGATTTCAAGGAATATTTCCTGCGGCACGGACAGCCCATCTACGAGAACCCGTCGCCGGGCAACGTCGCGGGCGGCCTGACGACGCTCGAGGAGAAATCGCTGGGCGCAGTCCAGAAAGGGGGGCGGACCGCGGTGACGCGCGTCCTGCGCTACGGCGAGCCGGCCGCGCCGGGCGGTCTGTCCCTGCTGGAGGCGCCCGGCAACGACGGGGTGTCGTCCACGGCCCTGGTCGCGAGCGGCGCGACGCTGCTCCTCTTCACCACCGGGCGCGGCACGCCGCTCGGCTTCCCGGTGCCGACGCTCAAGATCTCGTCCAATACGGCCATCGCCGAGAAAAAGCCGCACTGGATCGACCTGAACGCAGGGGCGTTGCTCGACGGCACTGCCACGATGGACCAGCTCGAGAACGACCTGTTCGCGCTGGTTCTCGACGTGGCCTCCGGACGAGAGCTCGCCAACAACGAGAAGCACGGTTATCGCGAGATCGCGATCTGGAAGGAAGGGGTTACGCTGTGATGGCGAACGGCGTCGTCGTCGCGGCCCTCGCGGCCGTCCTGCAGACCATGCCGCCCGCCGCCGCGCGACCCAACGAGCTGACGGCCGCTGAGCGGGCCACCGGATGGCGGTTGCTGTTCGACGGGCGGACGCTCAGCGGTTGGCGGGGCCTCGGCTACGACAGCGTGCCGACCGCTCACTGGAAGGTCGCCGACGGCGCGATCGAGAAGATCGCGAGTGGCAACGTCCCCAAGCTGGCCGACGGCCAGCCCGCGCACGGCGGCGATCTCATGACCGTGGACAGCTTCGGCGACTTCGAGCTGGCGTTCGAGTGGAAGGTTGCGCCCGGCGCGAACAGCGGCGTCAAGTACAACGTCTCAGAGCGGCTTTCGATGTCCCAGGCGCCGAATCACGCCGCCCTCGGCTTCGAGTACCAGATTCTGGACGACGACCGGCACGAGGACGGCAAGTTGCCGAGCCACCGCACCGGCGCCTTGTACGACCTCATCGCGCCCAACGCGCGGAAGCACGTGCGCCCGGTCGGCGAGTGGAACCGATCCAGGATCGTGTTCCGCGGCCGGCACGGCGAGCACTGGCTGAACGGCGAGAAGATCGTCGAGTTCGACCTCGGGACCCCCCGCATGGATTCGCTCATCGCGGCGAGCAAGTACCGCTCGATCCCGGGGTTCGCCGACCGGCGCGAGGGGGGGGGGCACATCGTGCTGCAGGACCACGGCGACGAGGCGTATTTCCGCAGCATCAAGGTGAGGGAACGATGAAACGCCGCCGGTTTTTGAAGACCGCCTCAGCCACCGGGCTGGGACTGGTGACGGCGCGCGCGCCGCTCCTCGCGTTCAGCGGCTCGCCGAGCGACAGGGTCGTCGTCGCCATCATGGGTCTGAACGGCCGCGGGACCGTGCTCGGGCGGACGTTCGCGCGGACGCCCGGCGCCGAGGTGGCGTACGTCTGCGACGTGGACGCGCAGGTGCTGGCGAAGGGCGTCGCCAAAGTGGCCGAGGTACAGCCGAAGGCCCCGGAGGGGCTGGGCGACTTCCGGCGGGCGCTCGAGAGCAAGAGCGTCGACGCGCTGGTGATCGCCGCGCCCGACCACTGGCATGCGCCGGCCGCGATCCTCGCCCTCCAGGCGGGGAAGCACGTCTATCTGGAGAAGCCGTGCGGGCACAATCCTCACGAAGGCGAGCTGCTCCTCGAGGCCCAGCGCAAGTACCGCCGCCTGATACAGATGGGGACCCAGCGGCGCTCGAGCCCCCTCGCCATCGAGGGGATGCAGGCCATCCAGGAAGGCGTGATCGGGCGCCCGTATTTCGCGCGAGCTTGGTATGCCAACACTCGGGCCTCTATCGGGCGCGGCAAAGAGGCGCCGGTTCCGGCCGAGCTCGACTACGAGCTGTGGCAGGGCCCCGCGCCGCGCGCTCCGTACCGCGACAACCTCATCCACTACAACTGGCACTGGTTCCGGCGCTGGGGGACGGGCGAGATCTGCAACAACGGGACGCACGAGATCGACGTCGCCCGCTGGGCGCTGGGCGTGGACTACCCCACCCGCGTCACCTCGGCCGGCGGCCGCTACCACTTCGACGACGACTGGGAGTTCACGGACACTCAGGAGGCCGGATTCGAGTTCGAGGGGCAGAAGACGATCGTGTGGCAGGGATTCTCCTGCAACGGCTTCCCGACCCAGAACCGCTCGCGCGGCACGAGCGTCCAGGGCACCGCGGGCAGCATGGTCCTGGATCAGGACGGCTACACGGTATACGATCTCCAGAACAAGGTCGTCAAACAGGCGGTGACCCAGGCGAGCAGCGACCCGCTTGCCACGAGCGGCGACGACCGGCTCACGGCGCTGCACGTCGCGAACTTCGTCGCCGCGATCCGCACCGGGACCGCGCTCCACCAGCCCATCGAGGAGGGTGTGAAGAGCGTGCTGCTGTGCCACCTCGGCAACATCGCGCAGTGGACGGGCTATGCGCTGCGCATCGATCCACGCTCGGGCCGGATCCTGGGCGACGAGGAGGCGATGGCCTACTGGCAGCGGGAGTACGCCCCGGGTTGGGCGCCGGTCGTCTAGTGGCGGACGCGCTCGTCCTTCACGAAGACCGCTGCTTCGATCCCGATCCCGCGACCCGGCGCGCGGCGCGCTCGCTGTACGAGGAGACCCGGCACCTCCCCATCGTGGCTCCGCACGGGCACGTCGATCCGCGGGTCCTCGCCGAGAACGCGCCCTTTGCCGAGCCCGCGGCGCTGATCGTTCAGCCCGACCACTACATCTTGCGGATGCTGTACGCCCGGGGAGTTCCCCTCGAGGCGCTCGGCATCCCGCGGCGGGACGGCCAACCCGTCGAGTCGGATCCGCGGAAAGTCTGGCAGCTCTTCGCCGAGCACTACTTCCTGTTCCGCGGCACGCCCACGGGCGCCTGGCTCGAGCACGAGCTCCACGAGGTGTTCGGGATCCGGCGCCGGCTGACGGAGGAGACGGCCGGGCCCATCTACGATGAGATCGTCGAAAAGCTCGGCTCACCCGAGTTCCGGCCGCGCGCGCTGTTCGAGCGGTTCAACATCGAGGTGCTCGCCACCACCGACAAGGCGAGCGATACGCTCGACTGGCACCGCGCGATCCGGGATTCGGGGTGGAGAGGGAAGGTCATCCCGTGCTTCCGTCCCGATGCCGTCTTCAAGATTGCGGCGCCCGGCTGGCCGGCCGAGCTCGACGCACTCGGCCGGGAGCACGGCGCGCCGCTCGTGGACTACGCCGAGTTCGTTCGCGCCCTTGAGGATCGCCGCACGTTCTTCAAGCGTCTGGGTGCCACCGCCACCGATCACGCCGTGCTCGAGCCGTACACGACGTGGCTCTCCCCGGACGACGCCGAGGTGCTGTTTCAGCAGGCGCGCCAGGGGGAGTCGAGTCGCGCCGACGAGCGGCGCTTCGAGGCGCACCTCCTGATGGAGATGGCGCGGATGTCCCTCGAAGACGGGCTCGTGATGCAGATCCACCCGGGGGCGTTCAGGGATCACAATCGGTCGTTCTCCGAGCAGTTCGGCCCCGACCGTGGGGGAGACATCCCCGTCGCGACGGAGTTCACGCGCAACCTGCGCCCGTTGCTCAACGCGTACGGCAACGACCCGAGATTGACGCTCGTGCTGTTCACGTTGGACGAGTCGACGTACAGCCGCGAGCTGGCCCCGCTCGCGGGCCACTATCCGGCGGTGCGGCTCGGACCGCCGTGGTGGTTCCACGATTCCATGCTCGGCATGATGCGGTTCCGCGAGCGCACCACCGAGACGGCGGGGATCTACAAGACCGCGGGCTTCAACGACGACACTCGGGCGTTCTGCTCCATCCCGGCTCGCCACGATCTGGCGCGCCGCATGGACGCGAATTTTTTCGGGGACCTGGTCGCGCGGCACGTCATCGAGATGGATGACGCCCGCCGCATGGCGCGGGCGCTCGCGTACGATCTGGCGAAGGAGACGTACAAGCTGTAACTCGCGGCACGGCCACTCGGTGCCCGTGGTGGTACGGTGTGCCCCGGGGCGGTGCCCCGGGGTTTAGGGTGAGTAAGGCCGGTAGCGGGTCCTCGCACACGGGCGGGCGCGCGGAGTGACACCGCATGGACGCGCCGGGTGGGTTGTCCGCGGCTCAAGCCGCGACTCGGCTTCTCCCCGCTGAAGCGGGGCATCGCGCTGCAACCGGCCAGGCCGGTTTACCGGCCCGAGGCCGAGCCGCGAGTTTACTCGCGGGTGAGAGGCAAGGCCCACCCTGGCGCACCGCCGGGCCGGGCCGTACTATCAAAATCCCGGCGCACACGGTGCATGGCAGATGGACATCGTCCGCGATATCCTCGCCCGGAAGGGCAGCGAGATCGTTTCCGTCGCCCCCACGGACACGGTTCTCAAAGCGGCCCGCCTGATGAACGACCGCGGGATCGGCAGCGTCCTCGTCCTCGAGGGCGGGAAGCTCGCCGGGATCTTCACCGAGCGGGACGTGCTGCGTCGCGTCGTCGCCGAGCAACGCGATCCCTCCACCGCCCTCGTTCGCGACGTCATGACGACCTCCCTCATCACCTGCCAGCCGGAAACGCCCATAGAGGAATGCGCCGCGGTGATGACCGGTCGGCGCATCCGGCACCTGCCGGTGCTGGGGCCGGATGGACTGTGCGGCGTGGTCACGAGCGGCGACGTGCTGGCCTACCAGCTGGCCGACCGCGAGGCCACGATTAAGTATTTGAACAGTTACATCTACGACGTGCGGTAGGCGGCGCGGTCGCGAGGGCTCGCATTGACCTGCGCGGGGCCCCTGCGCTAAGTTGTTGTTCGATGCCGACCTACGAATATAAGTGCCCGGCCGGGCACGTGTTTGAGAAGTTCTTCTCCACGATGAACGACGACCGCTGGCAGAAATGCCCCAACTGCGGGCAGCGGGCCGAGCGGCTGATCTCCGGCGGGGCGGCCCTGGTCTTCCGGGGCTCCGGCTTCTACGCCACCGACTACAAGCGGGGGGGGGAGGAGAAGAAGGAAAGCGAGAAAAAGGAAAGGAAGAAGAAGGAAAGCGAGAAAAAGGAGCCGCAACAAGGCGAGTCCAAGCCCTCCGACAGCCCGAAGAAGCACACAGACTCTGGCGACAAGTGAAGGCGCACGACACCATCCGCGCGGCGCTCGTGCAGGCTGCGGCGCGGCTGGGCGTGTCGGTGACCGCGTCCGCGGTCGAGCTGGAGCGGCCGCGCGATCCGGCTCACGGGGATGTGGCGACGAACCTCGCGCTCGCGCTGGCCAAATCACTGAAGCAGCCGCCCCGCGCCGTAGCCGAGCGCCTCGTCGCGGCGCTGGAGCTGCCGCCGGGCCCGGTGCGCAAGGTTGAGATCGCGGGCCCCGGGTTCATCAACTTTTTCCTCGCCGAAGCCCAGCTTGCCTCGGTGCTCGAGGCGATTCTCGCCGCCGGAGAGCGCTACGGCCGGAGCGATCCGGGCAATGGCGTCCGGGTGAACGTCGAGTTCGTCTCCGCCAACCCCACCGGGCCCCTGCACGTGGGCCATGGCCGCGGCGCGGCCCTCGGCGACGCGATCGCCGCGCTGCTCGAGGGGACCGGGCACGCCGTGGTCCGGGAGTTCTATGTCAACGATGCGGGCACCCAGATCGACAAGCTCGCGCGCTCGCTGTGGGCCCGCGTGCAACAGCGCGTCGGGCGCGACGTTCAGGTTCCCGAGGGCGGCTATCACGGCGACTACCTCATCGAGCTCGCGGAGGGAATCCTGGCCCGCGAAGGCCGCGCCTTCGCCGACCTCCCGCAGGAAGAGGGGATCGGCCGCTGTCGCTCGATCGGCGTGCTGTCGCAGCGCGCCGAGCAGGACGAAGACCTGCGGGAGTTCGGCGTCAAGTTCGACGTGATCTACTTCGAATCGGAGCTGTATCGCGGCCAGCTCATCGAGCGGACCCTCGCGGACCTCACCCGGCGCGGCTACACCTACGAGCAGGACGGCGCGCTGTGGCTGCGGACGACGGCGTTCGGCGACGACAAAGACAGGGTGCTGCGCAAGTCGGACGGCACGTACACGTATCTCCTGCCGGACATCGCCTACCACCGCCACAAGCGGGAGCGGGGCTTCGCCCGGGCGATCGACGTATGGGGTGCGGACCACCACGGCTATGTGCCGCGGCTCCAGGCCGGCATGAAGGCTCTGGGCTACCCCGAGGACTTCTTCCACGCCGAGATCGTCCAATTGGTGCGGGTGATGCGGGGCGGGGAAGAGGTGCGCTTCTCCAAGCGGACCGGGGACTTCGTCATGCTGCGAGATCTGTTCGAGGAGACGGGCGTGGACGCCGCGCGCTATTTCTTCTTGATGCGCCGGGGCGATTCGCAGTTCGTGTTCGACGTGGACCTGGCGAAGAGCCAGACCGAGGAGAACCCGGTCTTCTACGTGCAGATGGCGCACGCCCGCATGAGCGGCATCTTCCGAGTCGCGGCGCGCGACCCCGCCGCGGTGCGGGCCGACGGCACGGACCTGAGCGTGCTCGATGCGCCGGAGGAAGTGGACCTGATGAAGGAGCTCGCCGAGTTCCCCCGGGTGGTGGAGGGGGCCGCGCGGACGCTCGAGCCGCACCGGATCACGGGCTACCTAGAAGGGCTGGCCCGGCTGGTGCACGCGTGGTATCACAAGTACCGGGTGCTGGGCGAGCCCGAGGAAGCCGCGCGCCTCGTCCTCGCCGCCGGGGCGCGGCAGGTGCTCGCCAACGGTCTGCGCCTGCTCGGGATCTCGGCGCCGGACCGCATGTGAGCGCGGGCCTGCTGGTGGTGGGCTCCATCGCCCTCGATTCCGTCGCGACGCCGTTCGGGCAGACGGCGGACGCGCCGGGAGGCTCCGCGGTGTTCTTCAGCGCCGCGGGCGCGATCCTGCATCCGGTTCAGGTGGTCGGCGTCGTCGGGACCGATTACCCGCTGGACGCCCTCAAAACCCTCGAAGCCCGGGGCGTCGATCTCTCGGGCGTGGAGCGGGCGCCCGGCGAGTCGTTCCGTTGGAAGGCGAAGTACTCCTACGACCTCTCGAGCCGCGAGACGCTCGAGACCCGGCTCGGCGTGTTCGCCGACTTTCGGCCGAAGCTCCCGTCCAGGTTCCAGGACTCGCGCTACGTGTTCCTCGGGAACATCGACCCCGAGCTGCAGCTCGGGGTGCTGGACCAGGTGAAGAG
>QHVD01000491.1:0-203 GCA_003222235.1 Gemmatimonadota bacterium
TGCGCGACGTTCGCATCGGCCGAGATCGTCGAGTGGGTGGACGAGAATCCGCAAGGGGAGGGTCAAACTGCCCTGTGCCCGCGGTGTGGGATCGACAGTGTCATCGGCGAGCGCTCAGGCTTTCCCATCACCGAGGAGTTCCTCTCCATCATGAACCGGCACTGGTTTTGAGTGTACGATGCTGCCCAACCCGGCGTTGCAGC
>QHVD01000491.1:409-2857 GCA_003222235.1 Gemmatimonadota bacterium
CTCGTTGAGTGGCTCATCTATGCTCACGCGGCATACCTGATCGCCGGGATAGCGCTGTTTCGAGGGTGGCGACGGGCGGCTCTCGCAGTAGGGCTAGCTCAGGGACTGTTGTCCGGTTGGGTCGGTCTCCATGCAGTAATGTCAATCACCGGGGCTTGGCTCTGATGCATCATTCACATTCGCGCCGACCCCGCGCTCAGAAGAGGGCCGAACAGGGTGGCTGCAGGCGCCAGCCACCACGGAGGCATTCGGTAAAATCCTGCCGGCGCGTTTTGGTGGCTGCGCCTGAGCCACGGCGTTAGCGAGCGGCGATCAGAGGTGGGTTGAGGCGAGAGGATGACGCCCGATGCCGACGGTTCTCCGGTTAGCGCCATACCGGTTCTTCTTCTACGCGAGCGATCGGGCGGAGCCGATGCATGTGCATGTCGCGGGGGGCGATGGGAGCGCCAAGTTCTGGCTCGTGCCCGTCCGACTGCATGCCAGTCGCGGATTCGCTCGACATGAGCTATCTCACCTTCAGCGGCTGGTGGTTGAGCATCGGGAACACCTTGTGAGGGCATGGCATGCGTACTTCAAGGGCTGAGGCAGGAGCTCCTTCGGCGGTCCGGGCGCGGATCGTCGACGACGCCGTCGTCATTGACCTGAGTGACGGGCGAACGGTCACGGCGCCGCTCGCCTGGTACCCTCGCTTGCTCCACGGGACGGCGCGCGAGCGCCGGCACTGGCGACTGATCGGCGGTGGCGAGGGTGTTCACTGGCCAGACCTCGACGAGGATCTCAGCGTCGAGGGCCTTCTTGCGGGACGACCATCAGCCGAGAGCCAGGTATCGTTCAAAAAGTGGCTGGAAGGTCGCCGACCGCGCGCTAACAAGCGGATGCAGCCGGCGCGCGCGACCTCTCATGGTCATCGCGTACGCCGGCGGGCGCGCGGTTGATCCGCATTATCGTCAGACGGACGCGCGACACACCCTATGGACCTGGACCAACTCATGAACCGGTTTCGCCTCGCGAGCCGACACCTCCGCAACCACTACTTCCACCCGCCAGATTGGGACGACAACGAGTGGAACGTCGTGGAGTACTTCGAGGAGGTCGAGCGGCTGCTCTTCGAAAACCTCGTCCTGTGTCCAGCGGGTCTCGAGCTTATCGAATACGGACAACCGAATCCGAATATCGTTGTCGCCCTAAGACGCCCCGGCGATGTTCCAATCATGATCAACCGCGATCGGGGAGCCGCCTCCGGATATTGGGATCATCCCACCAAGACAATCGCGAGCACAACGGCCATGATATTCGCCGAGTTCTTTGATTGGGACCAGCTGGCGTATCGGGACCATCGGTATGCCCATGTCGTCATTACAGCCCATCCTTCACTGGCAGAGTTCGTCGGTCATCATGCGCTCATTGAGACCCAGTATGTCAGATATGCGAAAGTTGGTGCCGTCTAATCCGCGGTATCTGGACTCCTCCCGCAACGGCGAGTCGAGACCACGCGGACGGCGATGAGTTCTGCGAGTGTGACACGACCTCGCTGCGGAGGGAGGAGTCCATCCCATCACTACGGCCGACGGCGTTCCGCGCCGCGGCTTAGCGGCCTGGTCGTTAGGCGACCGGTGCGGACCGCTTGGAGCTCCTGAAGATGAGCCTGACCCGTATGCCGAAGCGTGCGAGCATGTCGATCAGGGTGTCGACACTGAAGAGGTCGATGCGGCCACGCATCAGGTCGCTGACGCGAGGTTGTGTGACACCCAGTAGCTTGGCGGCCTCGGTCTGCTTGAGCCGCCGGGACGAGATTATCTTCTGGAGCTGGATCAGGAGGTCTGAGCGGATGCGGAGGTGTTCAGCCTCGTCGGGTGGAAAGCCGAGGTCTCGGAAGACATTTCCCGTGGAACGCGTCATCTTCGCTCTCATTGACGGCTTAGCTGCCTCCCTGAGGCCGTTGTTTCACGAGCGCTCGGGGGCGCTGCCTCGCGAGCTCCAGGTCCCGCTTCGGCGTCCGTTGCGAGCGTTTCTCGAATGCGTGGGGGACGCAGACTGCCTCCGCAAACTTCGCGATAAAGAGCGCCCGGGCGAAGTGCATCGCGGCGCCGGTCATCAGCTCAAGGGACAGGACAAGCGCCGTCCGATGAGACCGGATCCCGCCGGGCTTTCGAGTTCCTTACGTCCCTCCCCGCGCGATGCGGAGCAGCCCGGGGCCTGCGGCAGCGAGGTCCGAGGCCGGCTTCGCTCCGGGCGGAACGACGATCACGAAGCGCTCCTGCTTCCCGAACTGCGTGGCCTCCTTCTCGGTCGCGACCAGGAGGTCCAGGCGGAAGCCCTTGATGGCGCCCCCGCAGTCCTCGGCCCGGTACCAGCCGAGCCCCTCGATCCACACCCACGAGCCGTAGGGAATGAGCGCCGGATCCACGGCCACGATGCGGGCGCTCGGCTCGGCCTTGGTGAGCGTCG
>QHVD01000219.1 GCA_003222235.1 Gemmatimonadota bacterium
AACGTCTTCCAATACAAGACCGATTGGGAGCAGCTGTCCGAGCGCATCGCCTACTGGCTGGACTACGAGCATCCCTACGTCACCTACACGAACGAGTATATCGAGACGGTGTGGTGGCTGCTCAAGCGGCTGCACGAGAAGGCGCTCCTGTACCGCGGCCACAAGGTGTTGCCGTACTGCCCGCGCTGCGGCACCGCGCTCTCCTCGCACGAGCTGGCCCTCGGGTACGAGCAGGTGCGCACGAACTCGGTGTACGTCACGTTCCCGCTCGCGGACGACCCGAAGCGGCAGCTCGTCATCTGGACGACGACGCCCTGGACCCTCCTGTCGAACATCGCGGTCGCGGTGCATCCCGACCTCGAGTACGGCGAGTACGAGGTGGACGGCGTGCACTACATCGTGGCGGCGCCGCGGGCCGGCGACGTGCACGTGGGGGGACGGCCGCTTGCCGCGGGCCCCCGAGTCGCGGGGTACCGCGGCCGCGATCTCGTGGGGCAGAAGTACGTCCGGCCGCTCGACCTGGTGCCGCTCCCCGCGGAAGGTCAGCGCTGCATCGTCGTCGCGGCCGGTTTCGTCTCCGCGGAGGACGGCACCGGGCTCGTGCACCTGGCCCCGGCTTTCGGCGCCGACGACTACCAGGCCGGCCGGCAGTACGGCCTCGCTTTCGTGAACCCGGTGGGGCCCGACGGCACGTTCCAGGGCACGCGCTGGGATGCGATCAACGGCAAGCTCGTCACCGACCCGGAAACGAACCGCCTGATCATCGAGCGGCTCAAGGCGGAAGGCCGCTGGCTCGAGACGCGCCCGTACGATCACAGCTACCCCTTCTGCTGGCGCTGCGACTCGGCGCTGATCTATTACGCCCGCACGTCGTGGTTCGTCCGCACCACGGCCGTCAAAGGCCGCATGCTCGAGGTGAACGCTCAGATCGGCTGGCACCCGCCCGAGGTGGGCAGCGGGCGTTTCGGGGAGTGGCTCGAGAACAATGTGGATTGGGCGCTGTCGCGCGACCGCTATTGGGGGACGCCGCTCAACGTGTGGGAGTGCGCCACGGAGGCGGAGCACCGCGAGGTGATCGGGTCGTACGCGGAGCTGGCGGAGCGCCAGGGGAACCCGCTGCCCGCGGACTTCGACCCCCACAAGCCCCAGATCGACGGGTACACGTGGCCGTGCCGCCAGTGCGGCGGCGCGATGCGCCGAGTCCCCGAGGTGATCGACGCGTGGTTCGACTCGGGAGCCATGCCGTACGCCCAGTGGCACTATCCTTTCGAGCACCAGGCCGACTTTAAGGCCCACTTCCCCGCGGACTTCATCTGCGAGGGGGTGGACCAGACGCGCGGCTGGTTCTACTCGCTGCTCGCGATCGGCGTCGCGGTGTTCGACTCGACGGTGTACCGGAACGTCGTCGTGAACGAGCTGGTGCTCGACGCCCAGGGGCAGAAGATGTCGAAGAGCCGCGGGAACGTGGTGAATCCGTGGGAGGTCATCGGGGAGTTCGGCGCGGATGCGGTGCGGCTGTACCTGCTCGGCCAGAGTGGGGTCTCGCTCCCCAAGCGGTTCGACAAGCGGCAGATCCCGGACGTGGCGGGCGGCTTCCTCAACGCGGTCCGCAACGCGTATAAGTTCTTCGTGGACTACGCGGGCGGGTGGACCCCTCCCCCCCGCGGCGACGCGCCGCCCGTGGCCGGGCTCGCGCTCGCCGATCGCTGGGTGCTGGCGCGGCTGGACGAGGTCGTGACCACGGTGCGCCAGGCGTGGGACGGCTACGACGTGACGGCGGGCGTGCGCGCGACCATGGACTTCGTCGTGGACGACCTCTCCAAATGGTACGTGCGCACCAACCGCCCGCGCTTCTGGGCGCCGGACCGGGCGGCCGATCCCGGCGCGCTCGCGACGCTGTACGAAGCGCTCGTCACCGCGGTCCGGTTGCTCGCCCCGGCGGCCCCGTTCGTCTCGGATTGGGTGCACCGCGCCCTGACGGGAACCTCGGTGCACCTCGCTCGGTTTCCGGTCGATCAGGGCCGGCGCGAGCCCGAGCTGATGGCTGCGATGACGGCGATTCGCCGGCTCGCCTCGCTCGCTCGCGCCGCGCGTGAGACGAAGAAGCTGCGCGTGCGCCAGCCGGTCGCGCGGCTGCAGGTGGCGGTACCGGCGGACGTCAAGGGACCGGCCTTTACGGACCTGTTAGATATCCTGGCTGCCGAGGTGAACGCCAAGACCGTGGAAGTCGTGGCTTCCGATCACGATCTGGTGAGGCTCAAGGGGAAGGCCGATTTTCGCAGCCTGGGCAGGCGCTACGGCAAGGAGACGCCTCGGGCGGCACAGGCGGCGTCGCAGCTCACCCCGCAGCAGCTGATCGCGTTGGAGCGTGGCGAGTCCGTCCGGGCGGGAGAGTTCGAGCTCGCGCCCGCGGACGTCACGGTGACGCGCGAGGTGACGAGCGACTGGGCGGTGCAGGCCGACGGGCCGTACGTCGTCGCGGTCGACCCGACCCTGTCGGCGGATCTGGTTCAGGAGGGCTTCGCCCGCGAGGTGGTGAACCGGGTGCAGCGGCTCCGCAAAGCGGCGGGGTACGAATACGCCACGCGCATCGAGCTGAGCGTGGCCGGCGCGGACGAGGTGGTGGCCGCGACGGCCGCGTTCCAGGGCTTTGTCGAAGGCGAGACGCTGGCGCGCAAAACCGTGCTGGGAGCCGTGTTCGAAGCGGCGGACGTGACGAGCGAAGTCGACATTGAGGGGCGCCGCGTGACGATCGCGCTCCGGCGCCATGACGGACGAAAGGGCGGTGGTTGATAATGCCTACGAAACCGAAACCCAAGACGTCGAAGGGCTTGAACAAGAAGCAACTCGCGCACCTCGAGAAGCGCCTGCTGGAAGAGCGCGCCCGCGTGATGAAGGAGCTCGGGTATTACGGCGAGTCGTTCACGTCGAGCCTGCAGGCGTCGGACGGGGACCTGTCGAGCTATTCCTTTCACATGGCCGACCAGGGCACCGACGCCATGGAGCGCGAGAAGGCGTTCCTGTTCGCGTCCCAGGAAGGCCGCTATCTGTGGCACGTGAACCAGGCGCTGCGCCGCCTGTACCAGACGCCGGAGAAGTTCGGCAAGTGCGAGCAATGCGGGGAGGACATCGGGTTCGAGCGATTGGACGCGCTGCCGCACGCCCGGCTCTGCATCAAATGCAAAGCGAAGGAGGAAGATGGCAAGCGCCGCTGATCGGCGGCTGTTCTGGGGCGTAGCGACGATCATCCTCGTCGCCGACCTCGTCACGAAGCTCCTCGCGGAATCGCAGCTCGCGCACCATGTGCCGGTGCGGCTGATCGGCGACTACGTGCAGTTTCGGCTCGTCTATAACCAGTGCGCGGCCTTCGGGCTGTGCCTGGGCGCCTATTCGCGCTGGATCTTCTTCGGGCTCGCGCTCGGCGCCCTGCTCGTGCTGCGCTCGATGGTCCGGGCCGCCCGACCCGGGGACAAGTGGCGCATCGTTTCGCTCGCCCTCGTGTGCGCGGGCGCCATCGGGAACGTGGTGGACCGCATCCGCAGCGCGCAGGGCGTGGTGGACTTCGTGGACGTCGGCATCGCCGCCGCGCGCTGGCCGACCTTCAACGTCGCCGATTCCGCCATCACCGTCGGGGCGATCGCGCTCGCGGTCTCCCTCTGGCTCGAGGGCCGGTCGCAGGAGCGCGGAGGGGAGGCCAGGGCGGCCGAGCCCTGATGGCCGCGGTCAGCTTCTGCGTCTCCGCCTCCCAGACCGAGCGCCTCGATCGCTTTCTCGCCGACCAGCTGGCGCTTTCGCGCACCGTCGCCGCCCGCCTGATCGCGGGCAAGCACGTCACGTCCGACGGCGCGCCGCTCCGCGCCTCCGCGCGGCTCGGGCGCGGGGCGGTCGTCACCGTCCACCTGCCCGACGCGGAGCCGCCCCGCACCTACGCCCCCGCAGAGCGCGATCTCGTGTTCGTCTACGAGGACGAGCACCTGGCCGTGCTCGACAAGCCCGCCGGGCTCGTCATCCATCCCGGGCCCGGTCACTGGGACGACACGCTGGTGAACGTGCTGGTCGGGCGCGGCACGGCGCTCGGCCGGGGCTCGGCCGAAGGCCGCCCCGGGATCGTCCACCGCCTGGACCGCGACACGTCGGGCCTCCTGCTCATCGCGAAGACCGACCTGGCGCACCGGCGTCTCACGCGGATGATCGAGCAGCGCCGAGTGCGGCGGATCTACGCTGCCCTGGCGTGGGGCCATCTCGCGAACAGCCCCGTGGACATCGAGGCGCCGATCACGCGGCATCCCACCGAGCGCAAGCGCATGACCGTGCTCGCGGGCGGCCGCCACGCGATTACGCACGCCGCCGTGGTGGCGCGCTTCGCCCACACCGATCTCCTCCGGATCAGGCTGGGCACGGGCCGCACGCACCAGATCCGCGTGCATCTCGCCCACGTGGGCCATCCCGTCGTGGGGGACCGCGAGTACGGGCTCGGCGGCGCCCGGCGCGTCACACCGTCCGAGCGGCACGCCGCCGAGCGGATCGAGACGCTCGCGCCGCGTCAGCTGTTGCACGCCAGCGAGCTGGTGCTCGATCACCCCGTGAGCGGCGGGTCGCTGCGGCTCTTTTCCGAGTGGCCCGTCGATCTCGTTCCCCCGCTTGCGGAAGCAGCGGGTGACCCGAGTTTGCTTGCTGAACGCAACCCGTTGCGGTATCTTGGGTTCTTCGCATCGGATGAGTGACGCCGGCATCGTCCGATTGCTCCTGTTCCGCGTCGGTGGTCTCACCTGGGCCGCCGAGGCGACGATGGTTCGCGAAATCCTGCCGCGGCTCGAACCCACCCGAATCCCCGGAGCGCCCCGGGCGGTGGCGGGGCTCATAAACGTGCGGGGGACCCTGGTGACGGTGGTGGAGGGATGGCGGGCGCTGCGCCAGCCGGAGCCTCCGGCGGGCACCCAGAGCGGCAGCACGGTGCTGCTGCAGGTGAGCCGGGGCCGGAAGGTCGTCGGCTTCACCGTCGATGAAGTGACGGACCTCGTGTCAGTGGACGGAGCGGCGCTGGATCGGCGGCAGGCCTTGCCGGGCGTCGATCCGTCGCTCGTGCAGGCCGTGGGCCGCCGCGCCGGTCAGCTCTTCGTGGTTCTCAATACGGACGCGCTGCTAACCCCCATCTTGGCTTCTTAGGGAGGGCGTGTGAGCCACACTGTCCTCGTCTGCGACGATGCGATTTTCATGCGGACGATGATCGGCGACATCCTGGCGCAGGCGGGCTTCGAGATCGTGGGCGAGGCGGAGAGCGGCGTGCAGGCCGTCGCCAAGTACAAGGAGCTCAAGCCCGACCTCGTCACGATGGACATCGTGATGCCGGACATGGGTGGCATCGACGCCGTGCGCGAGATCGTGAGATTGGACCCTGACGCCAAGATCCTCATGTGCAGCGCCATGGGGCAGCAGGCGCTGGTGGTGGAAGCGATCCAGGCGGGTGCGAAGGACTTCGTGGTGAAGCCGTTCCAGCCCTCCCGCGTGCTCGAAGCCGTGCAGCGCGTGCTGGGATAGCGCATGGACCTGTCGCAGTACGCCGAGCTGTTTCTGGCGGAAGCCCGCGAGCACTTGAGCGCCTGCAACCAGCTGCTCCTCGAATGGGAGCGGAATCCCACCAACCCCGGGCCCGTGGGCGGGTTGTTCCGCGCCGTCCACACGGTGAAGGGCATGGCGGCGACGATGGGCTACGCCGGCGTCACCGATGTCGCTCACCGCATCGAGAGCCTGCTCGACTTATTCCGCCGGAACGCTCATCCTGCCAGTGAGGAAGTGATTCAGCTCTTGTTCCGCGCGCGTGATGCGTTGCACCAGGCGGTCGAGCTCTCGGTCGAGGGCCGCGAGCGGGAGCTCGCGCTCGCCGAGATCATCGCGGAGCTGGACGACGCCGCCGGCCGTGTCGCTTCCGCCGCGCCCGGCGGGCGCGTGTCGTCTCTCCCGACTCCCACCCCCCCCACGCCCCCCACTCCCCAGGCACCGGGGGGCCCCGCCGCCGCGCCCGCTCAGGGACGTCTCGTGCGGGTCGTGCTCCGGCCCGAGGCGCCGCTCAAAGGCGGCCGGGCGCTGCTCGTTCTCCGCAAGGCTCAGAGCCTGGGCGCGGTGTATGGGGTGACGCCGTCACCGCCCGAGCTCGAAGCGGACGACTTCGACGGGAGCCTGGCGTTCCGGCTCGAGTCGTCGGCTCCGGCCGAGCAGGTGGAGGCGACGCTGCGGGCTGCAGGCGATGTTGAGCAGGTCACGGTCGGCGGCGCTGAGGTCCCGGGACCGCCGCGCGAGGCGGCTTCCGGCGCGGTGGAAGCAGGTGAGGTCGTCCGCAGCCGGCACACCCGGGTCGATCGGCGGCGCCTCGACGCGCTCATGGACCTGATCGGCGAGCTCGTCACGGCGCGCGGCCGGCTCAGCGAGCTCGCGGCCGAGCGGCGTGACCCGGCGGTGGACGATGTCGCGATCCAGATCTCCCGTCTCTCATCCGATCTCCAGACCGAGATCATCCAGGCGCGGATGACGCCAGTCTGGCAGCTGTTCGACCGCTTTCCGCGCCTCATCCGGGATCTCGCCCGCGAGCTGGGGAAGCAGGTGGCGTTCCGCGTCGAGGGGAAGGAGATCGAGCTCGATCGGGCGATCCTGGACGAGCTCGGCGACCCGCTGCTGCACCTGCTCCGCAACGCGGTGGATCACGGCATCGAGACGGCCGCCGAGCGGCGCCGGCAGGGGAAAGGGCCGGAAGGCGAGGTCGTGCTCGCCGCCGTGCGTGAGCACTCGAGCGTCGCCATCAGCGTCGCCGACGACGGCCGCGGGATCGACCGGACGAGGATCCTCGAGCGGGCGAGACGCGACGGCGTGGTGGAGGCGCGCGCGGAGGCGCTCAGCGACGACCAGCTGTTGCGGGTGCTCGCGCGGCCGGGGTTCTCGACCGCGGAACGGGTGACGAGCGTGTCGGGCCGGGGAGTGGGCGTGGACGTCGCGCTGACCCGGATGCGCGCCCTGGGCGGCTCGATCGAGCTCCACTCCGAGCTGGGGAAGGGCAGCACGTTCGTGCTGCGGCTGCCCGTGACGCTCGCCATCGTGCGGGCGTTGATCGCGGGCGTGGGCCGCGAGCGCTATGCCTTGCCCCTCACCTACGTCTCGGAGACGGTCGAACTGGGAACGGCGGCCACGACGACGGTGGAGGGGCGCGAGGCGATCGTGCTGCGGGACCGCGTGGTGCCGCTCGTGCACCTGCGCGAGCTGCTGGGGGTGGCCGGCGAGATCCCACCGGCCCGCCGCCCCATCATCGTGGTCGAGATGGGCGGCCGACGCGCGGGGGTCGTGGTGGATGGGATGCTCGGCCAGCAGGAGATCGTTGTGAAGAGCTTCGACGCGCCGCAGGGAACGCTGCCGGTGTTCAGCGGCGCGACCATCATGGGCGACGGGATCCCGGCGTTGATTTTGGACGCGGGCGGGCTCCTGTAGGGGGGGGACATGCAGGATGTCCGGGATTTGAAGGCGCTGCAGATCGACGCGCTGCGCGAGGTGGCGAATATCGGCGCGGGGCACGCCGCGACGGCGCTGTCGCAGCTCACCAACTGCAGGGTCATGATCAGCGTGCCCCAGATCAACATCGCGCGCCTTGAAGAGGTGCCCGAGCTGCTGGGGGACCCGCAGGACGTCATGGCCGCCGTGTTGATGCACATGCTCGGCGACCTCACCGGCCGCACGCTGCTGCTCTTTCCCGAGGCTGCGGGCCGGAAGGTGTGCGACATGCTGCTGCGCCGACCGCTCGGCACGACGACCGGCTTCGACACGCTCGAGCAGTCCTGCCTCAAGGAGTGCGGCAACATTCTGTCGGGCGCCTACATGAACGCGCTCTCGGAATTCATGGGGATGCTGCTGCTGCCGTCGGTGCCGAGCCTCGTGGTGGACCTCGCCGCCGCCGTGCTCACCACGACGTATCTCAACTTCGGGAATGAGCGCGACTTCGTGTTCTGCGTCGAGACCGAGCTCCGCATCGAGTCGGCCGAGGGGCTGCGGGGGTATTTTCTGCTGCTCCCCGATCTGGCGTCACTCAAGGCGATCTTCGACGCCATCCGTCTGACCTGACTCGTGACGGCGCCGGCGCTCTCGGAACGCGACCTCGCCGTCCTCCGATCCTTCGCCCGCCGGATCGACCCGTCGGACGCCGGGGCCCACAACAACCTGGGCGTCCTCTATTACCAGAAAGGCCTGGTCGAGGAGGCGATCGGAGAGTTCACGCGCGCGCTCGAGCTCGACCCGAAGATGCAGGTGGCGCAGCGCAACCTGGAGATCGCCTACCACAACACCGGCTACTACGACCAGCGGGTGGCGCAGCTGCGGGAGCGGCTGCGGCAGGCCCCCGACGACCGCGACGCCCGCTGGGAGCTCGGGCGCGCCTATGCGATTCTGGGCCAGCACGATGACGCTGCGGCCGAGTTCGAGCAGCTGCTCGCCCACCGGCCCGACGACGTCGCCGCGATGATCCAGCTGGCGCTGGCGGAGAAGAACCGGGGGCGGCCCGATGCCGCCACCGAATGGCTCCTGCACGCGCGCGAGCTCGACCCGGAGTCGAGCGTCGTCCACTTCTATCTGGGCGAGATCTACTACAACCGCGGCCTCGACACCGACGCGCTCTCGGCCCTGGAGCGCGCCGTGCAGCTCAACCCCGACCACGCGAACGCCCACTACCTGATGGCCTTCGTGCTCGGCGACCTGGGGCGCCACCAGGACGCGCGCGCCGCGTCGAAGCTGGCCATCCAGCTC
>QHVD01000434.1 GCA_003222235.1 Gemmatimonadota bacterium
CGTCGATGCGAAGACGATCCAGATCGTGGCGCCGACGTTGGCGTCCGCCGCGAACCAGGTCTTCGTCGTCGGCCAGGCGCCCACGGCGATGGCCGCGGTCACGATCACTGATGCCGCCACAGCGACCATCACCACCGCGAAGGACCTTCGCGTCCGGATCCCGGCCACGTCCAACATGAGCTGGAACACGGCCCTCACGACCGCCACGATCGGCGGCGGGGCCAAGAGCAAGGTCTCCACCACGGTGAGCTACGAGGATGGCGGCAAGACGCTCGTGCTCACCGTCACGAGCAACTTCGCGGGGAACGACCAGATCGTCGTGTCCGGACTCGGGTTCACGAGCTTCACGGCGCCCTCGGCGCCGGACTACCTGCAGCTCGTGGTCTCCGGCTCCGGCGGCGGGACGGCCGCGAGTGACAGCCGCACGATCCAGGTCGCCACGCCCCCGACGGTTGCCTCGGCCGCGAACCAGCGCTTCGTCGTCGGCCAGGGGCCCACGGCCATAGCCGCGATCACGGTCACGGATGCGGCGACACCGAGCATCACAGCGGCAAACGACCTCCGCATCCGCATCCCCGCCACGTTCAACATGAGCTGGAACACCGCGCTCACGACGGCCACGATCACGGGGAGCGGGGCGAGCAACGTCGCGACCACGGTGAGCTACGAGGACGGGGGGAAGACGCTCGTCCTCAACGTGACGACCAACTTCGCGGGAAGCGACCAGATCGTCGTGTCCGGGTTGCAGTACACGGGCTTCACCGCGCCCTCGGCCAGCGACTACCTGCAGGCGGTGATCTCCGGGTCTGGAGGCAGCACGGCGGCCAGCGATAGCCGCACGATCCAGATCGTGCAGCCCACGATGGCGTCGGCCGCGAACCAGCTCTTCGTCGTCGCACAGGCTGCCACGGCGATGAGCGCCATCACGGTCACGGATGCCGCCACGCCGGGCATCACCGCGGCGCAGGATATTCGCATCCGCATCCCCGCCACGTTCAACATGAGCTGGAACACGGCCCTCACCGCCGCCACGATCACGGGGAGCGGGGCGAGCAAGGTCTCGCCCACGGTGAGCTATGAGGACGGGGGGAAGACGCTCGTCCTCAACGTGACCACCGACTTCGCGGGCGGCGACCAGGTCACCGTCTCGGGGCTGCAATACACGAGCTTCGCGGCGCCCTCCGCGGCGGACAACCTGGAGCTCGTGGTCTCCGGGTCCGGGGGCGGCACGGCGGCGAGCGACGGCCGCACGATCCAGGTCGTGCAGCCCACGATCGTTGCGGCCGCGAACCAGCTGTTCGTCGTCGGGCAGGCCGCCACGGCCATGAGCGCGATCACGATCACGGATGCGGCCACGCCAAGCATCACCGCGGCGCAGGACATTCGCATCCGCATCCCCGCCACGCTCAACATGATCTGGAACACCGCGCTCACCACGGCCTCGCTCTCGGGGGGTGCGGCGAGCAAGGTGTCGCCCACGGTGAGCTACGAGGACGGGGGGAAGACCCTGGTCCTCAACGTGACCACCAACTTCGCGGGCAACGACCAGATCGTCCTGTCCGGGTTGCAGTATGCGAGCTTCGCGGCGGCCTCTGCGCCGGACTACCTGCAGCTCGTGGTCTCCGGCCCCGCAGGCGGCACGACCGACGGCGATGCGAAGACGATCCAGATCGTGGCGCCGACGATCGCGTCGGCCGCAAACCAGGTCTTCGCCGTCGGACAGCCTGCCACGGCGATGGCCGCGATCACGGTCACGGATGCCGCCACACCGACCATCACCAAGGCGAAGGGCATTCGCGTCCGGATCCCGGCGACGTTCAACATGACTTGGAACACGGCGCTCAAGACTGCCACGATCGGCGGCGGGGCCAAGGCCAAGGTCTCCACCACGGTGAGCTACGAGGATGGGGGCAAGACGCTGGTCATCACCGCGACGGCCGACTTCGCGGCGAACGACCAGATCACCGTGTCCGGGTTGCAATACACGAGCTTCACGGCAGCTTCGGCCCCGGACTACCTGCAGCTCGTGGTCTCCGGCTCCGGCGGCGGGACGGCCGCGAGCGACAGCCGCACGATCCAGATCGCGGCGCCGACGATTGCGTCGGCCGCGAATCAGGTGTTCGTGGTCGGCCAAGCTCCCGCAGGCATAAGCCCGATCACCATTACGGATGTCGCGACGCCGATCATCACCGCCGCGAACGACATCCGCGTGCGCATCCCCGCCGGGTTCAACATGAGCTGGAACACCGCCCTCACCGCGCCCACGATCACGGGGAGCGGGGCGGCCAAGGTCTCGAGCGCGGTGAGCTACGAGGACGGGGGAAAGACGCTCGTCCTCGACGTGACGACCAACTTTGCGGCAAGCGACCAGATCGTCGTTTCCGGGCTCGCGTACATGGGCTTCACCGCGCCCTCGGCGGCCGACTATCTGCAGCTCGTGGTGTCCGGGCCG
>QHVD01000435.1 GCA_003222235.1 Gemmatimonadota bacterium
GGCGCTGGCCCGACGCCTGCAGGAGCGAGTCCAGGGGAGCGTGGTGGCGGTGATCGAGCGGCCCGAGCCGGCGCTTCGGGTCGCCATCCTGCAGCAGAAGGCTCGTGCGCGCGGGGTCGTCCTCGAGCCCCTGCTCGCGGCGCGCGTGGCGACCGCCTTCGGCGACAACGTCCGCCGGCTCGAGGGCGCGCTCAACCGGCTCCTCGGCCACGCCCGCCTGAGCGGCCGGCCGATCGACGAGGCGCTGGCCGTCGAGGTCCTGAGCGAGCTCCGGCCGCGCCCGCCCTCCCCGCTGACGGTGGAGGACGTCCTCGCCGCCACCGCGGAGAGCTTCCGCACCACCGCCCGCCGGCTCCGGGGGCGCAAGCGCAGCGCCGCTCTTCTGCTGCCCCGACGGGTCGCCATGTATCTCGCGCGCGAGCTGCTCGGCTGGACGTTCGCCGAGCTGGGGGCGGTCTTCGGACGCGATCACACGACCGTGATGCAGGCCTGGCGGGTGGTCGCGGCCCGGCGCCAGACGGACCGCGCGCTCGCTGCGACGTTGGAGCGAATCCAGCAACGGCTCGGGGCCGGCACGTCCTGAACTGCCGGGAAAGGGGGGTGCCATGCGGGGACGCGTGCTGGGATTGGTCGTAACCGGGGGCAACGGGCCGCTCCACGGTCTCGGGATCACGAACGACGCCGCGCTCACGCCGTTCGCCGGCGAGTACCGCTTCATCGACTTCGCGCTCGCCACGGCGACCAACTCGGGCGTCGGGCCGGTCTACGTGGTCGGGTCGCGCCCGAGCGCCGCCCTGCACGCCCACCTCGGTCGCGCAGCGCGCGCCGGCGCCGAGCTGCGCCGCCCCTTTCCCCTCCCGCTCCCCGGCAGCGGCCGCGACGGCGGGCGCGCCGCACGGCTCGTGCGCGCGCTGGCCGGCACCGCACAGCTGGTGCGCCATCACCGCGCGCAGGCGATCGTCGTGCTCACCGCGGACCACATCCTCCAGCTCGACCTGCGGCAGCTGCTCGAGGCGCACGCGACGCTCGCGGCGGACGTCACGCTCGCCACGCTCCCCGTGCCCATGGCCGAGGCGCTGAGCCGCACCGTGCTGGAGGTCGGCGCCGACCGGCGTGTAGTGGACGTCCCGCGGCCGTCCGTCGATTGGAGCCGCCCGCTCCCCCGGGGCTGCGCCTTCGCCTGGACCGGCGACCTGGTGGTGCGCGCCGGCGCCCTGGCGCCGCTCCTCGCCGCTGCCCGCGGCGGCGCCCGCGCCGAGGATCACGAGCTGCTCGGCGCGCTCGTGCAGAGGCTCGCCGTAGGGGCGTACGACGGGCTCGACAACCGCATCCCCGGCGTGCCCGAGGGTGCCTACTGGCACGATCCGACGACGCTCGAGGCGTACTACGAGGCGCAGATGGACCTCTGCACACCGCACCCGGCGCTCGATCTCTACAACGTCGCCTGGCCGCTCCTGCCCGTGGCGAGCGGCCTCGGTCCAGCGAAGCTAGTGGCGGACGCCGCGGGGCATGCGGGCCAGGCACTCAACTCGCTCGTCTCCGACGGCGCGATCATCCGCGGTGGGGCCGTGTTGAACACCGTGGTCGGGCACGGCGTGGTGGTCGAGAGCGGGGCGGAGGTCGAGGACTCGGTGCTGCTCGATGGCTGCCGCATCGGACGGGGGGCGCGCGTCCGGCGCGCGTTGGTGGGGGCTGGGGCGGTGGTCGGCGTCGCCGGCGAGATCGGCTACGGCCCCTCACCGGCGGCGCCGGCCCGCGTCGTCGACTCGGGCCTGACGCTCGTGCCTGCCGTGGCCGAGTCCGCCCTCGCCGCGGCGGGCACCTAGAGTGTCCCGGACCCGAAGTCCGTTGCCAAAGTCGGGGGTGGATCGGCGGCGCTGGCTGCGTTGCTCCTCCTCGGAATAGCGCCCGTGCGGTATTTGGAGGAGTTCCGCGCCCCGGCTCCGACGGCGATCGGCCGCGGGGCGACGGGAGCGAATCTTGGGTCACGCTCCTGGCTGCTGCGGAAGCGCAGCGTGCCGGCGTGAGCCGCACCGCACTCGACCAAGCACGAGCTCGCCGCCAGGACCCTCGCACCGCATCCCCTGCCTCCCACGGCCGCATCACTCGGCAACTCA
>QHVD01000436.1 GCA_003222235.1 Gemmatimonadota bacterium
GGGGTGCGCTCACGTGGGATTGTTTGGCGTGCAGACGTGGCGACGATTTGCTGCCTGCTCTCGCGGCTGCGCCGAACCATGTATGCACGAGTGGCATCCCGGGATGCACTACGGCCCGTTCGCTACTTGCGAGGAGGCGCTCTCCGTGGCGAGTGGGTTGATCCGAGGCGGTGTGCGCCAGCACGACCACGCTGAAGCCAGCGTGATCCTCCAAGGTGACGCGGTGATCGCGGTCGTATCGCCTCGTCATAGCTAGTCGGACTTCGCCCCGCATTCGCCAGCCACACCTACCTCCTCTACCTGGGCAGCACCTACGGCACCCTACATCGAACCGTCAGAGAATCAGACACCCGTCGCCCATTGGAAGTGCTGAGGATCGAGCGTCTTCTCGAACTCACCACCCCAAAACCAGCCACGCTTCTTGAACGTGTCGATAATCGCGGGATGAAGGCGGCGCCCGTCGTCCGCCCATGGTTCTCCCAGCAGATTCTCGGCAGGCTCCAAGTCAACAGCGATGCCCCAGGTGTGAAGGCTCAACTGAGCCGCCGTCCGCTTGGGTCGCCACTGATAGCAACCACCGTACTTCATCCGTTGCAACGGAACGCCAGCCGCAAGGCACGCCTGAAGCGTGGCAACCAAATGCTCGACCATGAGCCGGTGCGCCCGCACACGCCGAACGGATTGGGAGGCGTCATACGCATAGATCAGCGGCACTGCGAGCGGCATCATTTCGAGCGCACTCTCCTCCCAGACCGCCTTGGTGTTGACGAAGGGGCGGGGATCGCCAAAGACGCTTATCACTTCCTGCAAACCTTCAGGTCGTGGAGGCAACGTCATCGGCATTTCATGCTCTTCCAACACTTGTTCGCAGGGGTCTTGGAAGAAGTCGGTCAACTCCCAACGGCGGACATCTTTCCCGAGTGTGGAAGTCAAACATGCGCCGCTCGTAGTCGTACCCCTCCAGCCAATGGGCGGCGAGCAGGACGCTGCCGATGCCGAGAGCCCACACGAAATGCCGTAAGTGAAACACCCACCGCTCGGACCTTGCATTGGCGAACCCCATGCCCACGGCCCGCCGGCTCCACCCGAGCCGTCGCGAAGCTGGTGATACGGCGGCGAGGTGATGCCCGCCTGGACGGAGTTGCCCGTAAGCCTCGGCAGCACATCCCAGCAGTCCCCTCGCCACACCCGCACCCCGGGATGCCGTCTGCCTCAAGCGCAGTAGGCGTGCAAGGGGGCGTCGGTGCTTAAGGTCGAGCCGAACCTCTTCGGCGGCTACGACCTACGCCAGAGCGACGGGAAGCTCGTGCGCTGCGAGAAGAAGGCGAGCGGGGAGACCGAGTGCCGCGTCGTTCAGGAAGGGGAAGGTGACGAAGCCTGTATGGCTTCCGAATCAGCGAGCCGCACCCGCCATCGTGGTGCTAGCCTGATTGACTCTTCGGCAGTCGCTGGAGAAACGCCGAGCATTGATTTCATACGGGTCAACAGGTGTGGGCCAGGGTAGACAGCTACCAGGCAGCTACGTTATGGTCGAGGTGGTTCTCTGGTGGGGCGGTTAGGGCTCGGTTAGGACGGTCGTTCCCAATTGCCCGATTGCGCAAGTCGCCGCTCCCAGCGCGTTGACGCGGCGGGGAGCCGCTACTGCGCGCGGAGCTTCGTCGCGATCGTCCTCGGCGCACTCTGCCTGGCTCCGGGGGTCGGGTGGGCTGGGCCGGGCGACCCCTTTGGCCCCGACGACACGGGGTGTGCGCCCGCGACCCGCGACGAGCTGCACTGCGAATCGGCCCTCACCGGCGCCCTCGCCAGGCTCGTTGCCCAGATGACAGGCTGCAAGCTTCAGCAAGCCGACAACGCCTTCCGCATCCTCCATCCACGGCCGGGCTCGACGCCGCCCCCGCGCTTCGACGAGGAGGGCTGTGCCCAGTCGCAGGCGAAGGTGCCGTTCGACCAGGCGCTCAGCCAGCTCGAAGGAGCAGGCAGCTGTCCCCCGGCGGCCCTCATCAACGCGCACGCGCTGGGGGACACCCTCGTCGCTGGCCGGTCGACGCCCGGCTCGCTGGACGCGCTCGACGGGGCGATCTACTGCGATGCGACCTCGGGCACGCTCATCGAACCGGCGGGGAGTGTCTCGGGGGGCAGCGGCTTCGTCCCGAGCACGGCTCGCCACCTTCGCTGCTCGGACGCGGTCGGGAAGAGCCTCGCGCAGCTGGCACGCGGCCTGATCCGGTGCCACCTGCGAGTCGCACGCGCTGCGTTCCACAACCAACCGATCGCCAACCAACTCGGTCCGGGCGCGCATGGCACTCCATACGCAGCCCAGCTGTCGGGATTCGTGAAGTCCATAACGGTCTTCAGCGAGGAGGCGTGCGAGCGGCACGCACAGGGGCGCTACAGGCGCAGCGCACGCAGGCTCGCAGC
>QHVD01000437.1:0-417 GCA_003222235.1 Gemmatimonadota bacterium
CCACATAGAGCTGGCTGTACTGATCGCCCAGATCCACGCCGATCGTTACCTTTGTCATAGGGTCCAACCTCCGATTGTGGGCTTCGAGCCCGGTTGATCCTTGAAGCACCCCTTGGGTGACTTCGATACTCGGAGGTTGGACCTTCTCATTCAATCTCTCCCGAAGCCGCCGAAACCGCCGGGCAAAGCACCCAGCGCCAGGTGCGCCTGGAACGCGATCTGGAACGGCGCCACCACGCCGAGCGTGCCGCTCCGCCGTGCGCCAAACTGCTCGTTCACCGCGTAGCTGTACGCCGGCACTCCGGCGTCGAAGCCGCGCACGTACAAGAGCACCGGGTCGGGCGCGCCCGAGAGCCCCCAGCCGCGCAGGCCCGCGGACCCCTGCAACAACTCGTCGAGCCCGCCGAGCAGGTTCAC
>QHVD01000437.1:456-2686 GCA_003222235.1 Gemmatimonadota bacterium
GAGCGACACGGTGAGCCGTCGGTCGAGCCCGAGCCCCACGGGTCGATAGTTGAGCTGAAAGTCGAGCGAGCCCTGCCACGGCCCGGCGCAGGAGTTGCGCCCGGCGACGCGGCCGAGCTGGCTCGCCAGGCAGGAGCGCACGTTGTCCGGCGCGCCCGCGAGCAGTCGCCGCATGGCGCTCGCCACGGTCGTGTCGGCCGTCGCGGCGGGGTCGAACACGAACGCGCGGTCGTTGCGGGCCCCGTCGCCGTTCACGTCCGACCCGACGAGCGGGGTGAAAGGAACCCCGGACGTGAGCCGCGCGATCGCCGTCAGCTCGAGCGACGCGGGCAACGGATAGGTGACCGTGCCGAGGATCGAGTGCCGGCGCTCGAAGTCGCTCGTGGCCCACTCGCGCACGTTGGGATCGCCGCCCGTCGTGGGCGACTGGAACCCCTGGCTCGCGGCGCAGCAACTGAACGACGACTGGTCGCGCGCGCGGGTCCACGTGTAGGAGAGCTGGAACACGGCGCCGTGACCCGTCAGCCCGCCGATCGACGCGGTGACCTGCCTCGACTCCGAGCGCAGGTCCGAGCCGATGACGAGCACGCGTCCGTATTCGGGGTAAGCCCGCGAGGCGGTGAAGTCTTTCTCGCCCGCGCTCCCGATCGAGTCGAGCGGCACGAAGACGGCCCGGCCCCCTTCCTCGGGGAGCGCGAAGCGCGCTGGGCCCAGGTTCACGTCGCGGAAGCCGTACTGGTTGACGCCGCGCGCGTAGCTCGCGTCGAGCGACACGGTGTAGCCCGTGAAGACGCGCTGCTGCACGCCGAGCGACGCGCGCCAGGTGCGGGGCGCGCCGAACGTGGGATCGAACACGGTGACATTCGGCTGCGGGGTGACCGTGACCACCGTCGCGGTGTCGGTGCAGTCCCCGGGAATCGCGCCGGGGTCCTCTGCGTACATGCTCCAATCGGGCGCCGGGACTGCGGTGCCGACGCAGGAGAGCTGAGTCTCGCTCCCGCTCCCCCCCGTCGCGCCGAGCGCGGAGGCGTACAGCGTTCCGGGCACGAGGCTTCGGAAGTCGCCCACACCGCCCCGCACGATCGTACGAGCTACGCGCCGCGCCCCACCGCCGCCCGCGAGCCAGGTGAACCCCACGCGCGGCGAGACGTGCGTCTCGCTCGGCACGCGGTCGGTGCGGAGCCCGAACAGGCTGTCCACCGCCCGGTCGAGCGCCGGGACGCCGCGGAACCGCGTCCCTTCGAGCCGGGCGCCATAGGCAAGCTGCAGGCCGCCCACCACGCGCCACGTGTCGCCCAGGTACATGGCGGCGTTCTCGGTCGTGCCACGCTGCGGGGCGGGCGCGATCGCGCGCGTGAAGGCGATGGGCTCGTTCGCGGCGAGGCCATCGAGTGACTGGTAGGTGAAAGTGCCGTAGCGGTTGGCCGTGATGTCGTTGGTGGACCGGGTCCCGCTCGCCCACAGCCCGAGCTTCACCCGGTGACCCGCGGCGAGCAGGGACAGCTCGTCGCTGAGCTCCACCGCGCTCTGGTCCTGGCGCTGCGGCAGCGACGGGTTGCCACCGAACGCGAGCGTGGCTACGCCCCGCGCGCCGTCGCCTAGACCCGACGCCACCTGCACCCGCCCCTCCGGGAGGTCGAGATACGCGTCGGAGCGCGAGCGGCTGCCCGTGACGTAGAGCTTCGCGTCGTTGATGAACCGCCCGCCGAGGTACGAGGTGAGCCCGGCGTACGCCCCGCCGCCCGTCTGCGTGCGCGTGCCGCCGGTCTGGGGCAGCGCGAGCGCACCGACGCGCGTCGGGTCCTGGGTGCTGCGACGGCCGTCGAGCCGCAGCGTCAGAGTGTGCGCGTCGGACGCGATCCAATCGAGGCGCATGAGCCCGACCGCGTTGTCGGTCGCGCGGTCCGCGGACACGGCGGGGAACGGCAGGCCGCTCGAATCCACCAGGGCGAGAAACCGGTTGGCGGAGTCGGCATTCACGCCGTAGCGCTCGAGCACCGCCGCGTCGGCGCTCGTGAGCGCCGTGAGCGGCTGGTTGTTCCAGCGCCCCTGCAGCGAGCCGAAGACGAACAGGCGGTTTTGGACGAGCGGGCCGCCGATCCCGCCGCCGAGCTGGTTCTGCGTCGCCCCCTGGCCGAACGCGGACCGGTCGGCCGCGCCCCATGCGAGCGCGCGGTCGCGCAAGTTGTAGGTGAAGGCGGCCTGGGGCTCGTTGGTCCCACTCCGCGTG
>QHVD01000438.1:0-427 GCA_003222235.1 Gemmatimonadota bacterium
AGAGGTCGAGGGTTCGACTCCCTTCGGCTCCACTCGTTCGTTCAAGCGGTTAGCGGCCCGCGAGAGGCCGGGGCGGACACCAAGCTGATCTGTTGCTGACGACAGGGGCCATCCGTGGGCACCGCCCCCACGGTTCGACGCCGTGCGATCACATGGTGTCCGAGCCCTTGCTGGGCGACCCCGAGCTTTTCAAGCTAGCCTTCCCCGCCGAGCAGGCTCCCGACCGGCACGCGACAGTCCTGGAGGAAGAGTTCGCTCGTGTCCTGCGCGTGGAGGCCGAGCTCCTCGAGCTTGCGTCGGCGGGAGGCAGCGCCGCGCGACCCGGGGAACCGGGGGGTCAAGGCGGCGGGGCGTAGTGCCCCCTTAACCGGGAGGGGCGGCGGGGTCCGGGGGCCACGGGGACGTCTCCTCGCTTCGCGGGGCACTC
>QHVD01000438.1:500-2825 GCA_003222235.1 Gemmatimonadota bacterium
GTTGCCGCGCGCCTTTTCTGCTAACTCGCGTGGGGAGGGGTATCTATCCGCCCAGGGCCGCGCCACCGCACCTCCGCATCACCGGGCGCAAGTAGGACATCGAGGAAGCCTAATGTCGATCGCACGTCGCCGTCTGCTGCCCGTCCTCGCCGCCCTCGCGGTCCTCTTCCTGTCGCGTGCGCCGGCGCGGGCCTTCGACGTGGTGCTGAGCGCGCAGGGCGAGTTCATGGACGCGTACCTGGTGAACGGGACCGCGTTCCCGCCCAAGTACGTGTTCATCGACCCGGACCCGGCGGATCCGTCCAGCATCACCGGCACGCCGCCGCGCGTCGGCCGGCACGTGAACGGCAAGCTCTGCTTCTTCCCGCGCGGCCTCGGGTACAACGGCCAGTTCGTGGTCGGCGACGACACCTATCGCGAGGCCTGCCTCGACAGCAACCCGCCGCAGGCGCGCTGCAGCGTCACCCAGCGCGGCAGCCCGTTCTATGTGGGCAAGGACCCCGACGGCTGGGGCGTCTTCGCGCGCGACGGCACGTGGCGAAAGCGCCACATCCACACCGCCTGGCCGGGCTTCGCGACGACACCCCTCGGCACGGATCCGGGCCAGCCGCCGCAGGGCAACATCGACCCCCAGGGCTGCGTCTTCGACGCGCGGGGGAACATGTACGGGAACGACGTCGGCACGGGCGACCCCACCGACATGGACCCCAGCCATCAGGGCAGCCTGCTCGTCTTCTTTCCGGGCCCGCGGCAGGGGTACGACACGTACTGCTTCCTCGACAAGGACCTGTCGCAGGCCGGCATGCCGGCGATGGACGAGGCGGGCAACATCTACATCGCGGAGACCGGCAAGGGGCGGATGTGGAAGTACTCGCCGCCCTTCCCGTCGAGCGCGGCGGACTGCGACAATCCCGCCCATCTCGTCACCACGCCGCCGACCAAGAGGGTGTTCCCGACGCCGGGCGCCCCGACGCCGGCGGCGATCGTGCGCGTCCCCGGCACGGACCACTGGTACATCGACAGCGTCCTCCTGCCCGGCGTGCCCGGCACCGGGGGAGGCATCATCAACGAGTACGACGCGAACGGCGTCCTCGTGCGAAACATAGTCCAGAACGTCCCGCCCGGCACGCTTTTGAACCCCCTCGGCATGGGCGTCGGCTCGGACGGCACGCTCTACTACGCCGAGCTGAACCTCAACTCGGACTTCTCCACCGGGTGCGGCCGCGTCTCGATGGTCCAGTTCGTCGGCGGCGTGCCGCAGGCGCCGCAGGTGCTGGGCCAGAACCTGAGCTTCCCGGACGGGGTGACGGTGATCGACTCGTCACAGGTCCAGGTCGACTTCCTGACGCTGCCGCCGGCCCCGGAGCCCGCCCCCTCGACGTGCAACGGAGGCGGGTAGCCGGGGGAACGCGCCGCACGCGGCGCAGCCGTCAGCGGCCGAGCAGCGCCAGCAGCTTGGCCGGGTGGAACCCGAGCAGCACCTCGCCGCCCACCTTGATGGTGGGCGTCGAGCGGCTGCCGAGGGCGATCAGCTCCGCCCGCGCCTCCAGGTCGGTGGAGACGTCCTTGGCGACGAACGGGATGCCCCTCTGCGATAGAAACTCCATCGCTGTGTGGCAGGGTCGTCAGCCGGGCTGATGGTAGACGATCACGGTTGGGGTCATGCACACCTCCGGCGTGCAGGGGTACGCCCTCGCACGCGCTGGAGCAAGCGCGGTCGCCGTCACTCCCTAGGCGCCCTGAGCGCGTGCACGCCGCTGCCGAGCCCGCTCTCCGAGTCCCCGAGCCGTCGGGGCGATAGAAGTGATCACAACCGGGCAGCCGGCGAGGATGCCCCCGAGCGCTGGACCGGACCGTTCCGGTTGAGCTAGATCGCAGCGCCTCGGGGGGGCACCGCGACCGGGACGACCGGAAGTCCCGCACGGCTCCGCGTCTGCGAGTCCGTACGATGCCGGCCGAGCTGAAAAGTTCTTGGCGCCGCGTGCTCGGTCGGCTCTCCGCCGCGGAATCGAGCACGGGTGAAGAGAAGGGGGGCTCTCCGCCCCCCGAGCTGCTCGATGGCCGGTACCGGATACTAAACGAGATCGGCAGTGGGGGGATGGGGACCGTCTACCGGGCGCTCGACCGTTCGACGGGACGCGTCGTCACGCTGAAGCGCCTCCGGGCGGGCGCCCCGTCCACCGGGCGAGGCACCAGCGTGCGAGATGGTTCATCGGCAGCTTTTCCGAATCAGTTCCAGTTCGCGAGCATGACCTTCGAGCGCAGAGAGCTGGTCAGATTCTGATGCGTCAACGCGTCCACCTGGGACGAGCGCGCCGTGAGCGT
>QHVD01000220.1 GCA_003222235.1 Gemmatimonadota bacterium
GGCAGCATGCCGTCCCTCAATCGCTTCACCATGCGATGGCGGTGGCAGTTCAGCGCGCTCGACGGCCGGTTCACCACCAGCGCCCCGTCGGATTCGAGCGGCATCAGCTGCTCGGAGGCGAGCGAGCCCTGGCACATATTGAGGTACAGCTCGGCCGCCGGCAGGCGCCCGTGCTCGACCTCGAGCTCCGTGGTCTTGGTCACCCGCCACCCCTGCGCCGCGAGCTCGGCGACGGTCGCGTCGAGGATCGCGGTATCATTCACGCGATGCTGCAGCGGGGAATAGGACGGGTTGCGGTAGATGGCGGCCAGTCGCGACAGGGCGCTCTCGCTCTCTGGAGTCTCGTTTCAGGCCTCGCGCGCCGTCAGCCACGCGTTGGCAGTTTCTAGGTCTCGGGGACGATCGATGTCGATGATGCGCGCCACGTCTACCGCCGCCACCCGGGCCCCTCCCCTGCCCCCCTCCCCGTCGAGCAGCGCCTTCAGAAAGCCGCGCATCCTGTACACACCACGGGCGAGCGCCTGCGCGGCGGCGGCGCGGGCAGCGGCGCTCAAGCCGTAAACGCCGCCCGTGACGCACGGGGGCTGAATCGGCTCGTCGCTGACGGCGCGCACGAGACCTCCCTCGTGCCGGTTCACGTATACAGGAGACTCATCGTCCACGTAGCCGGTCACAGCGAGCACGGCATCGGCGCCATCGGCCAGGTGCCGCTCCACCGCACCGTACACCGCGCGCCAATCCTCGGCCCGCATCACCGTGTCCACCATGCTGCAGCAGACGGGCCCCGGCGGAACCGCCCGGAGCCCCTCGACGAGCGTGTGGAGCGAGGAGGGAGTCCGGCATTCCACCACTGTAAAGGGCGCCCGAAACCGCTGCGCGTCAAGCAAGCGCCGCACGCTCGGGGAATCCGCGCGGATTGCGCAGGCGAGGCTCTCGCATCCGAGGGCGTCGAACGTCTGGAGAAGCCGCAGGATTTGCGGCTTGCCCGCGACGTCGACCAGCGGCTTTGGGATCGGGATGCCGGCCGCGGCGAGCCGCGACCCCTCTCCGGCCGCGAGGATGAGCGCCTGCATCTACTCGAGAACCCCCTCGATGTCCGGGAGGCGGGTAATGCGCGCGGTGGGCACGACCCCGGCCGGCGCCGCTCGCTCCGGCGGCGCGACCCAACAGGTCCGCATTCCGAGCTCGGCCGCCGCACGGATGTCCGCTTCGAAATTGTCCCCCACCATCCAGGCGTCTTCCGCCGCGGCCCGAAGCGCGAACAGCGTCTCGGCGAAGATGCGGGGGTCCGGCTTCGCCGCGCCAATCACGCTCGAATCGCTGACGGCAGCGAACAATCTCGCCAGGCCGAGCTCCTCCAAACAAGGCACGAGATTCCCCGAGAAATTCGATACGATCCCGAGGCGATAGCGGCGCGCCAGGCGCTCCAACACGGGCCGGTTGCGCGCCACGGCCGCACGTGCCTCCCCGTAGAACAGCTCGGACATCCGGTGCGCATCGACCCGCGGGCGGTCGGGCACGAGCTCGAGTAGCAGCCGCACTTCCGCCTCGATCGTGTCCCGAAAGCCCAGCCCGCGGATCTCGGGAAGCCGCGCCAGCGCCCGGTCCGCGGCCTGGACCAACCGCTCGAACGATGCGTACTCGAGCGACCCGCCCTCGGCACGGTAAGCGGCGTGCAACCGCGGGCTCCAGTGAACGCCATCCGCGTCCAGCGTGCCGCCGAAGTCGAACAGGACCACATCGGACTTCACCCCCTGTCCCCGTCTCTCCGGGCGGCCTCACCCCCTGACCCCCTCTCCGTTCCGGAGAAGGGGGAGGCGATGAGTTCCCCCTCTCCCGAAGGGAGAGGGGGACAGGGGGTGAGGACCCGAGAGCGGGTCAGCGGCGGCCGGCCATCTCCATCGCGTGTCCCCCGGAGAGCCGCATGTAGTGCCGGAAGTCCACCTGATAGAGAGAGTCGCCGCGCTCGGCCGACGGCCATTCCCCCCGGCGGTCGGGGACGAAGAGACCGCCGACCACGCCCATCCCTGCATCGGGGAGGCTGTGGCCCGTCGGGTTGTCGTAGTACACGGTCACGCGGTACTTGTGGCTCGGCACGATGTGGACGCCGAGGTGAGTCCAGCCGTACAGCCGACTCACGGGCACCGAGACCAGATGTCCGGTCGAATCCCGCACCGGCGTGGCGCGGTAGATCACCTCGCCCGTGGTGGCGTCGGCGAACTCGATCTGCTGACCCAGCTCGTGGAAGTGACCGCCGAGGCCGACGATCGTCCCAGGCAGAGCCGGGCTCGCCTCGTACGAGCGGGACGAGCGGCCCGGCGGCAGGTCGAACGATTTGTCGCCCGCCGGAAACGCCACATCCAGCTGCCACGGCGAGGCCCGAAACAGCGGCCACGGCCAGCCGGAGGGTGTGAAGAACATGACGAGCCGGACTCGCGCCCCGTGGTACGTCTCAGCGGTCAGGTTCTCGAGCATGGCGCTCGCGACCATGTGCTCGCCCGTGTTCACGGGCAGACCGAACAGGAGCCACGGCAGCCGGATCGGCCCGGTCTCCTGCCCCGCCGCGAGGAGGCGACGCGAGATCGGGAGGAACAGCTCTCGATGATCCGGGTCGATGAGGTTGAAGTGGTGCAGCAGCTGGCGCGGGAGTGCGTTGCCTGCGCTGTCCATCACCTCGACGCGGAAGCCGTACAGCGAGCCGGTCGCTGGGACCTCGAGCGTGGCCACGGCCGGCTGGGCGATCATGTGATGGGGCGTATTGGCCGGCAGGTCCATCGGCGCGAGCTCGATCACCAGGGCGCTGGCCCTCTGGTCGAGGAAAATGCGCGCGGAGCCGGGGTCGGCCGGTCGCGCGGGACCGCGCCCGTCTCCTGCGCGCAGCATCACGAGCAGGGCGAGCGGCCATAAGCAGGGCGCTTTCACAGCGGGGTATTGTAACCGGGCCCGTGCGACGCACACAAGGCACGGGGATCCACGTGCCACGAACCAGGATTGGGATATGAGGGACTGAAGTCCCTGCTCGGCCGCGGTGCGTCCTGAAGGACGCCTTCCGCTCGGAGCCCGCGGCTAAAAACCGCGTCCTTCAGGACGCGCTCCCTGGCCGAGCAGGGAGTTCAGTCCCTCCTACACACCGCCGGGCGGGGGATCAGGGAGCCGCTGACGCGAGGGGTGGCGCGACGCGCCGGACCGCGGCCACGACCGCACCGGGTTGCTCCTCCTGGAGGAAGCTGCCGGCGCCCGGCACGGTGTCCGCCGTGAACGCGGGAAGCGACTGCGCCAGGAGGGTCACCTCGGCGGGCGGCGGGCCGCCCTTGTGCGGCGCGCCGCCGAGCAGCAGCAGCACCGGACAGGCGATCTGCGCGAGGTGCGGTCGCAGCCGCTCGCGCTCACGCGCCCGCGCCATGCCGACGTACGCCTTGAGCGTGCCGTCGAGATCCCGCGCCGCACCGGCGGTGTACCCGTCCACGACTTCGTCACTCACCCAGCTGGCATCGCCGGATGCCTCGATCAGGTTCTTGCGGATCTTCTTGCGGATGAGCCCCATGCCGCCAAACAGCTTGATCCACGGCGCGAGCTGCATCGCTCGGCGGAATCCAGGCGTCGCCGCGGCCTCGGCCGGGCCCCCTTCGAGCGAGATGATGCCACGCACCAGGTCCGGGCGCCGGTAGGCGAGCCGGTACGCGATCGACGCGCTCGTCTGGTGGGCGATGACGAGAGCCCGCTGCACGCCCAGGTGATCGAGCGCCGCGGCGATCCGGTCGGCTTGTGCCGTGAGACAGTAGTCGGCGTGCTCGGGGCGACCCGAGCTCCCCACGCCGAGTGGCTCGATGACGAGAGTGCGATAGCCCGCCGCCGTGAGAAGCGGGACCACCTTCCGGTAAGCGAACGCGGATCCGAACAGCCCGGGGATCAGGACTACGGGCGCTGCGGCTACGGCTCCCGCCTCGGTAACCTGCAGAGATTCGGCAGGCGACACGGCTAAAGGAAAGGCATGCGAGCTGTCGGCGAGCATGACCAGCGCGAGCAACCACATATGGCCCCCGTCCCAGCGACTTCGCGTTTGTCACGAGCACCCGGACGGGGGCGCACCACACCGGGCTCGCGAATGGAATCTGCGGCCGCGCCCACCGACGCCGACGGCCAGGATTGCGATGCTCGCGACAAGCAGGACCGGCGTCGGAATCGGCACCAGTACGCCGAAGCCTGCGATCAGGAGCAGTCGGGGGAATCGCCCCAGCGCGATCGCGCCGAGGAACCGCGGCATGGGATACCCCCCGAGCGGCGCCAGGATCCGGACGGCGGAATCGGGAATCGGCGAGAAGATGACCAACGCCGTCGTCCAGAACGGTGCGCGCAGGAACGCGGCGATGCTCCAGCGCACGCTGCGCCGCTGCCACAACCCCGCCAACGCCGGCCGCGCGGCGGCCCAATCGACCAGGCGGTAGTTCACCGCTTCGGCGAGCGAGGCGCCGAGCGTTCCGACCACGGCGAGCAGCCACGCGGGGTAGTAGCGCGCGTAGTAGAGCAAGGTCGCCTCGAACGCCGTCGGCAGGAGCGGCGAGAGCGGGCCGTGCACGAATACGGCGATCAGCACGAAAGTGAGGAGCTTCACAAGACGCGGGCGCCGTAGCGCCAGGCGACGAGCGCGAACACCGCGCCCTCGAGGATCCAGGCCCACGGCTGGCGGTAGTAGCCCGCGTACATCGCGCGGCCCCAGTAGCCGGTGTTCTTCCAAAGGTTGAGCGAGAAGCGCCGCCGGCTGAACGGGAGCAGCAGGGGAATGCCGCTGTCGGTCGGCAGGTCGGCCGCGACGTGGGCGACGATGCTCGCGAGCGCCAGGCCGCCGAGCCAGGGGCCGAACAGCGCCGCCGCGACGGCGCCGACGATGCCGCAGAACGCCAGGCTGTGGCTCCACGTCCCGTGGAAGTCCGGCTTCGCCCAACCGGCGCGGATCACGAGCGAGTCCGCGTTGGGGAGGAGTTGTGCCGCGCCCACGACGGCGAACGTCTCGGGCCGCGGGTCGAGCGAGGCGATCGCGAGGGCGATGCCGAGATGGCCGAATTGCATCGTGTCTCCCGGTCGAATGTCCGGGGACACGTTCGCATCAGGCCTTCAAGCCATCGTCAAGCGGCGAGATTGTCCCGGTAGCGACGGGCCTGGCCCGGGGTGACCATCTCCTGGAGCAGGACGGCGCGCACGATCGGCGCGGTGAACGCGTAGCCGCGCGGGTCGGCGACGAGCCAGCGCTCCCACTCGAGGAAGTCGAGCGCCGCAGCGACTGTCTGGCGGTCGAGCCCGGTGGCGCGCGCGAGCTGGTCCGCGCTGACCCGGGCACCCAGCGCGGCCGCGGCTGCGAGCGCCTGCTGGGCCGCGGGGACGAGGTGGCGGAAGCGCAGGCAGATGGTGCCGACGACGGCTGGGGGCAGGTCTGTCGGGAGCGAATCCACGAGGGTCTGCATGGGGGACGGCCAGGCGGGGGCATCGGGAGCGAGCTTGAACCCTTCGGCCACCGCCTCGAGCATCGCGACCACGAGCAGCGCAATGCCCGCGGTGTCGCGCTCGACGCGCCGGACCAGGCGCGCCGCCTCGTCCGCGCCGTAGCTCGGGAGCGCCCACGCCGCGAGCGCGCTGAGCGTCGCCGCGTCGAGACGGCCGAGCCGGATGACGGCGCCCTCGAGATCGCGCCCGAGCCGCGCGCGCAGGTCGTCGAGTCGCGCGCTCTCGGGGGCCCCACGCCCCACGCCACAGAGCAGCATCACCGGACGCCGCGCGCTATCGCGCGCGAGCGCGGGGAGCGTCGCGAGGGTCGCGGCGTCGAGCCAGTGCGCGTCGTCGAGGGCCAGGAGGACCGGGCGCTCCTGGGCGACAGCGCGCACCGCGGCGGAGAGCGCCTCGCCCACGGGAAGCGCGCGCTCGGTCGTGCGGAATCGCGCACCGAGCTCGGGATCGAGCACGCCCAGAGCCGCGAGCGCGCCGGCGGGCGCCCCGGCGAGCCCCGGCGCTTCCCCGAGCCCCGCGGCAACGAGCCCGGCGACGGCGCTCCATTCCCTGTCTCGGTCGGCTTGCACCGCGCGCGCCGCCGCCACGGTCGAGTCGTCCAGCCGGACGCGCGCCACGAGCTCCTCGAGCAACCTGGTCTTCCCCTCCCCGGGCTCGCCCTCCACGAGCACCACCTGAGCGCGACCCGCTTTTGTTCGGTCCCAGGCGGCGACGAGCTTGGCGAGCTCCGCCGCGCGTCCCACGAGCGGCGGGCGCGGCCGCGCGGCCGGCGGCGCCGCCAGGATGCGACGGCCCACGCGCGCATCCCGGATCCGCTCGGCCAGCCGCAGCGTCTCCGGCCCCGGCGCCGCGGCGAGGCGCTCGCGCAGCGCCCCCGCCACATCGGCGGCCACGCGCAGCGCGCCGGCCCGATCGCCCGCCAGGGCGAGTGCGCGCATGGCCGCCCGGGCGGCGGGCTCGGAGGTCAGATCGAAGGCCACCGCGCGCAACGCGAGGCGCACGGCAGCCGGGGCGTCGCCTCGGGCGAGCTCGCCTTCCGCCGCGCCGACCAGGGCCCCCAGCCCCTGCGCACGCCAGACCGTCCGCTCGGCGCCGAGCCAGCTCTCGAACTCGTTCGCCTCGGAGATCGAGAGTCCTTCAAGAAACTCCCCCTCGACGAGCCTGGCGGCGCCGGCCCAGTCGCCGCGCGCATACAGCTCGGCAAACCGGTCGCAGTCCAGCGCGACGGCGTCCGCCCTCAACCGAATCTGATCCACGTCCACCCCCACCGCGTCGTCCCCCAGCACGCGCCGGAGCACCCGCAGAGCCTCGCTGAGCGAGTGGCGGGCCTGCTGCTCATCCCGATCGCTCCACAGCAAGCCCACGAGATGCTCGCGCGTGCGGCTCCGCCGCGGGCTCCGCGCGAGATAGACCAGGAGGGCGAGGTGCTTGCGCCACAAGAGCTCGGGCGGGGCGTCCGCGCCGTTCACCGACACGCAGGCCGGTCCCATCGCCCGGCAGTAGACTCGCGTCGGAGCGGTCATGGCTCGGGCCCGGTCACGCGATAGACGGGATGAATCTCCCACAGGGCGCGAATCGAGGAATTGCAGCGGCCGTGCGGCTCGCGAATCCGCAGCTTCGCGCCACGCCGGTGCTCGCCGTCGAAGAACGCCGGCCCGAACACCTGGACACGGCGCGGCCGGGCGACGAGGGTGTTCTTGCCGATCGCGCGCTTGCCGACGAGCGAGTCCAGCGACGCGCGCGCTTGCGCGTACACCGCCCCATAGCGGGGCGACGGGATCTCGACCACGATGCACGAGCCGGGAGGACTGTCCGGCTGCTCCGTCAGCTCGATGTGCCAGTCGCGGTCGTCCTTGTGCTTGTCGACGCGGCGCACCCAGCCGGCGACGCCATAGACCGTGCGTTCGCGGCCGCCGCGATCCGCGCAGCGGTCCCGCGCGGTGAGATCGGGCGGCGCCCAGTCCGTCAGGATGGCTGTGATAGTGATCGGGACCGGCGCCTGCCGGGCGAGCAGGGTGTCGACCTTCTCCGTCCAGCGGTAGTGCGGCTCGGCGCAGCTCTGAGCCGGCGCGGGCGCCGCGAGCACGGACAGCACGCCCCCGAGGCCGAGCCTCAGGGCGCGCAAGCGCGCTCCATGAATTGCTGCTGCGCGCTCGCGAGACGCTCCGGCGCAGCACTGCCCGGATCGCGGCGGCGGTACGATCCGTCGGCGTCCAGCTCCCACGCCGCCGGGTCGTCGAGCTCGGTCGTGAGGATCTCGTCCAGCCGGGCCCGGCACCGGGGGTCGCGCACGGGGACCACCACCTCGACCCGGCGGCGCAGGTTGCGCGGGCGCCAGTCAGCCGAGCCGATGTAGTACTCGTCCTCGCCGGCGTTCGCGAAGTGGTAGATCCGGGCGTGCTCGAGAAAGCGTCCCACGGCGCTCGTGACCCGGATCCGCTCGGAGAGGCCGACGACGCCGGGCCGCAGCGTACAGATCCCGCGCACGACGAGATCGACGGCGACGCCGGCCTGGGACGCACGGTACAGGGCGGACACGATCTCCGCATCCGCGAGCCCGTTGAGCTTGGCGCGGACCCGCCCGCCCCGACCGGCGCGGGCGTGCTGCGCCTCCCGGTCGATGAGCGCGATGAATCGGGGCAGCAACTGCGTCGGGCCGACGAGCAACCGCCTGTAGGAGGAGCCCGGCGGCCGCGAAGAGCCGGACAGCTCGTTGAAGAGGTCGTGCACGTCGGCGCCCAGCGCCTCGTCGGCGGTGAGCAGGCCGAGATCCGTGTAGACCGCCGCTGTCGCGGCGTTGTAGTTCCCGGTGCCGACGTGCACGTAGCGCCGGACGACGTCGCCCTCCCGGCGCACGACCAGCGCCGCCTTGGCGTGCATCT
>QHVD01000439.1 GCA_003222235.1 Gemmatimonadota bacterium
CGGTGTTACCCGCGACGCGACCCGGGACGGAGGAACAATGTCGCGCAGACGATCGCAGCACCGATCGCGGCAACGAACAACCCGGGCCCGAGCCGCGGCGCCATCAGCGGATCTCCAGTGAGCGTGTGATAGGTCCTCACTAACTCGACGAGCAGCCGGACCGAGAACACGAGCAGTGCGAAGCCGAGCAGGCCGATGGCTCTCCATACGCGCGCGCCGTCGCGCGCGAGTAGCCAAACCCCGCCGGCCAGGCTGAGCGCGCCCCCGGCGAGGAGCAGCCGGCCATTCAGGCCCACGATCCCCCGGTAGGGTTGGAGCCCGGCGAACAGGGACAGCCAGGGCAGGAGCGTCCCGGCGATCACCGCGGCGCCGCCGAGGATCGCCAGAGCCGCGGCAAGGCGCCGATGCCGCGTCTTATTTCACCGCGAAGAACAGAAAGCTGTTCGTGCCGATGTCGGTGGTGATCTTCGCCTGGCCCGGGTCTGCGGCCTGCAGCACCCGCACGGTGTCGATGCTCCTCGCGGCGACGATCCGGCTCCAGGTGGCCGAGTCTTTCACGCCGATGATCTCGATCCCCCACCAATCGAACGCTCCCCCCAGATCGTCGTCTACGATGTGGCTGTGAGCGGGTAGGACGGCGTCGGCAGTCCCGGCACCGAAGATGCGCGACAGATCGATGGTCGTCGGATGGGTGATGCAGGTGCCCGCGGTCGGGCACTGCAGCGTAGACGCGGCCGGCAGCGGGGTGAAGAGCGGCACCATCACGTACAGCTCCGGGATCGTCCCCGTGCGAGGCTGGGTAATGGCGTCTTCACCCGCTTCGCAGCGGGAATCCGCCCCGCTCGACGGCGGCTCGGCGCAGAAGAAATTGCGATCGTAGACGAACGTGACGACCTTGCCGTTGAACCAGCCTCCGGTCGTCACCGGGCTAATGGTGGTGGTTTCGGTGCAGCCGGCTCCCAGGACGGTGACAAGGGCGAGTGACGCCGAGAGGGGAAGGGAATGAGAGTGCATAGGGCGCTCGCGAGAAAAGAGGGAAGGGAGGAGTCGGTTCACGCACTCTATTATACACGCCGATTTGTATTATGAGGCAATGTGTAACAGCGTGTTACGCCCCTGCTGCGGAACGCCTCCGCGTTTGCCAGGCTCCTTGGGTGTGGTTCGTGAAGGGCCCGTGACGCCGCGCGGGCCCCCTGCACTAGGTCGCGCGCAGCTGCGCCGCATCCACCGGGAGCTTGCGGATCCGCTTTCCGGTCGCGGCGAAAATCGCGTTGGTGACCGCGGGCATCACCACCGAGGTCCCCGGCTCGCCAATGCCTCCGGGTGGCTCCATGCTCTTCACCAGATGGACGTCGATTGCCGGAGCCTCGTTGATACGCAGCATCCGATAGTTGTTGAAGTTCGTTTGCTCGACGCGGCCGTCCTTGATCGTGATCTCGCCGAACAGCGCGGCCGTGATCCCGAAGATGATCCCGCTCTCCATCTGGGCCCTGAC
>QHVD01000440.1 GCA_003222235.1 Gemmatimonadota bacterium
CCGGGATGGCCAACGTCTTGAGCGAGGCGAAGCGACACGAGGTGCTGGTGCTGGGGCGGCTGGGGTGGCCGCTCCGTCGGATCGAGGAGGCGACGGGCGTCCGCCGGGAGACGGCCAGCGCATACTTGAAGGCCGCCGGGATCGCCGTCCGGTCGCCCGGCGGGTGGGGCCGGCGGCCCGTCCCAAAACCGGCCAACGCGGTGTCCACCGACCCGCCGCCGGCAAAACCGGCCAATGAGGTGTCCACCGACTCCGCGCCGGTGCCGTGGCCGCCGCGTCCCGGGCGCAGCCCGCAGGCGAGCGCGTGCGAGCCCCACCGGGACATGATCCTCGAGGCGCTCGGCCGTGGGCGCAACGCGATGGCCATCTGGCAGGACCTCGTCGATAGCCACGGCTTCACCGCCCGCTACGCAAGCGTCCGCCGCTTCGTCCGGCGGCTGCGCGGGACCACGCCGCCGGAGGCGCATCCCGTGATTCTCACCGCGCCCGGCGAGGAAGCCCAGGTCGACTACGGCGATGGCGCGATGGTCCGCCATCCGCAGACGGGCAAGTACCGTCGCACCCGGCTCTTCGTCCTCACGCTCGGCTACAGCCGCAAAGCGGTCCGCCTCCTCACCTGGAAGTCGAGTGCACGCTGCTGGGGCGAGCTGCACGAGCAGGCGTTTCGCCGCCTCGGCGGGGTGCCGAAGACGGTCGTCCTCGACAATCTCAAGGAAGGGGTCCTTGCCCCCGACGTTTACGACCCCGCGCTCAATCCGCTCTACCGCGACGTGCTTGCGCACTACGGCGTCGTCGCGCTCCCGTGTCGCGTCCGTCATCCCGATCGCAAGGGGAAAGTCGAGGCGAGTGTCGGGCACACGCAGCGCACGCCGCTGCGCGGGATGCGCTTCGAGAGTCTCGAGGAGGGGCAGGCGTACCTCGATCACTGGGACATGCGCTGGGCCGACACGCGCATCCACGGGACCACCAAGCGGCAGGTGGCGGCGATGTTTGCCGAGGAGCGGCCGACACTCCTCCCGCTGCCGCTCACGCCGTTTCGCTACTACCAGTACGGCACGCGCACCGTGCACCTCAACGGCTGCGTCGAGGTCGAGGGCGCGTACTACAGCGCGCCGCCCGGACACGTGGGCGAGCGGCTCCCCGTCCAGTGGGACGGCGTGACCGTGCGCCTCCTCGATCCACGCACGGGTCAGCTCCTGCGCGAGCATCGCTGGCAGGCCCACGGACAGTACCGCATCCCGCCCGAGGATCGTCCACCGCGCACGCCGCCCGAGGTCGCGCGCCTCCTCGCGCGCACGGCCCGCGCCGGGCGCGCCATCGGCACGCTGTGCACGACGATCCACCAGCAGGACGGGCCGCTCGGCGTCCGGCGCATCCTCGGCGTCCTCGCGCTCGCCAAGCGCCATGGCGTCCCGACCGTCGAGGCTGCCTGCACGGCGGCCCTCGAGTGCGGCGTCGCGACCTACCGCTTCGTCCGCCGCTACTGCGAGCGCCAGCCGCCGGGGCCGCTGACGCTTCGCCAGCTGGATCCGCTGATCCGTCAGCTCACGCTCTACCGCGATCTCATCGATCGCCAGACTGAGAAGGAGAGCCCCGAATGACCCTCGCCGAACTCGACCGCGCCCTCCGCCAGCTGCGTCTCTCCGGCATGGCCGTGGCCCTCGAAGCCCGCCTCCGCCAAGCCCAGGCCGAGCGCCTGGCCCCGCTCGATCTCGTCGCCGCGCTCGTCACCGACGAACTCGTCCGCCGCCAGGACCGACTCCTCGAGCGCCGGCGGACCCACGCCCGCTTCCGCGACCCGGGCAAGACCCTCGACACCTTCGACTTCGACTTCAACAAGAAGATGGACCGTGCCCGCGTCTTCGAGCTCGCGACCGGCCGCTTCATCGCCGCGCACGAGGACGCCCTCTTCCTCGGGCCGCCGGGCACCGGCAAGAGCCATCTCGCGCAGGCGATCGGTCACGCGGCGATCCAGCAGGGCTATCGCGTGCGGTACACCGAGGCGCATGGCCTCCTCGATGAACTCGCCGAGGCGAGCATCGACGGCACCCGCCGCGAGAAAATGACCGAGCTCGCCACCGTCCCGTTGCTCATCATCGACGACCTCGGCATGCGGAAGCTGCCCGCGACCGCCGCCGAAGATCTCCTCGAGCTCGTCATGCGGCGCTACGAGCGGACGAGCACGCTGCTCACCTCGAACCGGCCGGTCGACGACTGGGGGAAGCTCCTCGGGGACACGGCCGCCGTCGCCGCCCTCCTCGACCGTCTCCTCCACCACGGCCACGTCCTCAAGTGCGGACCCCGGAGCTGGCGGATGCGGCACCACACCTTGCCGACGGAGGGCGTGACGCAGTAAAGAGCGATCACGACGTCTGGGCCGTCGCCATTGGCCGGTTTTGACCCGTCGACAATTGGCCGGTTTTCAGGTGTCCACCGAG
>QHVD01000453.1 GCA_003222235.1 Gemmatimonadota bacterium
CGAGGCCCTCCCGGATGGCCACCGCCGTCCCGACCTGGCGGCCCACCGTCACCGGGACTTCGACGGCCCGGCCACCCTCCACAACGTAGACGACGGAGCGGCCGTTGCGCTCGGCCACGGCGCTCGCCGGGACCACGAGAACCGGCTGGGTGTCGGCTCCGGTCCTCCGCGCCGGCCGCGGCAGGAAGTGGACCTTGGCGCTCATCTCCGGCAGCACGCGCGTGTCGTAGGAGCGGAACGCCACCTTCACCTGGACCGTGGCCTTGGCGCGGTCCGCCGTGGGCACGACCTTCGCGACGTAACCCGGGTAGCGCACGTCGGGGTAGGCGTCCAGCACAATCTCACACAGCTGCCCCGGGGCGATGGCCTCGAGATTCGCCTCCGCAACGTCCGCCTCGACCTCGAGCGAGCGCAGATCGGCGATCGTGACCACCGCGCTCTTGGAGAACGCGCTCGCCGCGAGCGGCGCCACAACCTCGCCGACATCGGCGTTCTTGCTCAGTACGGTGCCGTCGAACGGCGCGCGAATCACCGTGTTCTCCAGCGCCACCTCGGCCCCCTGGACGGCCGCCTGAGCGATCGCGATGCTCGCCCGCACGCGCTGGTAGCGCGCCTCGGCCGCGTCGTAGCTCGCTTGTGAGCTGAACGCGCTGTCGAGCAGCAAGCGCTCCCGGGCGAGCGAGTGCTCGGCATCGCGCAGCTCGGCCCGACTGAGATCGAGGCTGGCCTGGGCCTGCGCCAGCTGGGCCTTGATGTCGGAGTCCTCGATGCGGGCGATCACCTGCCCCGCCCGCACCCGGTCCCCCTCGACGACGCCCAGGTAAACCAGCCGCCCGGTGCCCTTCGACGCCACGGCGGCCTTGCGCTGGGCCACGACGTAGCCGCTGGCGACGAGCACGGCCCCGGAGCGCGGCGACGCGAAGGCGGCCCGGGTGAGCCGCACCGGCACCGCGGAGGCGAGCACGCCGGTCGTGCGGAACAGGATCGCCCCCAAGAGGACGGCAACGGCGGTGGGGAAGCCGATGGCCAGCCAGCGCCAATGGCGCAGGGTGGAGGGCGCCGCCGCCGCTTCGGCCGCCCGGTTGATCCGCAGCGCGGACAGGTCCGCCTGCTTGGCGTCCATGGCCCTGAATCGTAACACCCTCGGCAACCACCCCTTGACGGCAATATAACCTCGTTATATTGTATAACGCAGTTATGGACCATGCGATCTCTTTCAAGCTTCGAGCGCCGTGAGCGCGAGCGCGGCGAAACGCGCCGCAAGATCCTCGATGCGGCGAGGCGGATGTTCGTGCAGCAGGGCTACGAAGGGACGACCATGCGCGCCATCGCCGCGAAGATCGGCTACACGCCCACGGCGATCTACCACCATTTCAAGGACAAGGATGCGTTGGTCACCGAGCTCTCCGCGCTCGATTTTCGTGCCCTCACGCAGGCCCTCCAGCGGGTCAGCTCAATCGCTGATCCCGTGGTGCGCTTCGATAAGATGGGCGAGGAGTACGTCGAGTTCGGGCTTACGCACCCCATGCAGTACCAGTTCATGTTCATGACACGCCGTCCCCAAAACGGCGCGCTGGATGTGACCCGAGGCGACCCCGGGGCGCAGTGCTACGACTTCTTGCGCCAGACCTGCAGCGACGTGATCGCCACGGGGCGCCTCCGGCCCCAGTTCAGCGACGCCGATGAGCTCGCGCAGATCGCCTGGGGCTCCCTGCACGGGTTGGTCGCGCTCCAGGTTACCAGGAGCAACGACCCGGCTTTCGAGTGGCGCGATGTGCGGCAAACGGCGGCCAGGATGCGCGATGCGCTGATCAGGGGCATGCTGCGGGAACCCGAAGGGTGAGTTTTTTTGTTCATTGTGTTAACAGCGTTATATAGTATGACAATGTTAGCTCAAACAATACGAAAGGGAGGGTTCAGCGATGCTTCCGACTCTTCACACCCCGGCCCGTGTGGTTCTTCTGGCAGCGCTCCTCGGCGGGTTGGCTCTGGCGGTCCCAACCGCCGTGCGCGCGCAATCTATCACTCCGGAGCGAGCCCTAACCAACACGTTCCAGCCGTCCCAACCCTGGACGGTCACGGCGCTCGCTCAGGCGCAGGTAGCTCCGGTCCCGGTTGACCCGGGCCTTGTCGACGGCGAGCGGGCGCTATTGAACCGGTCAGGCACGGCCGATTACCAACTGGTTGAGCAGCCCGAAGCGAGCCACGCGGTGGTCCCCCACGGGCCATACCCG
>QHVD01000454.1 GCA_003222235.1 Gemmatimonadota bacterium
TCGACGAGGCCGACATGCGGGGGGATATGCGGAGATGTCTGCAACGTGATGGGAACTCTGGAGAGCGCCTTCTGTGTCGACGAGATTCTCCCCGCCGCCGTCGATCGACGGATCGCGAGCGCGCGCAAGGCGCTCAAGCGGGCGGCAACGACAAGGAGGGAAGCGCGGGCGAACCGGCTCATCGCTAGAGCAGCGAAGCTTGCCGGGGTGGCCAGCGGCCTGGCGACGAAGGCAGAAACGACGGGAGCCATATCGCCCCCATGCGCGCAGAGCGTGGAGGGAGCGCTGGGTAACGTCGAGTCCCTCGCGAAGCAGTTGCTGAAGGGTCTGTAGATCTGATGCAGACGAAGGGGAGGCGCCGTGCCGCGCGGGCACGGCGTGAGGCTCCGTCGGGTAGTATCCGGCCGCCAGTCGTCACCGGAGGCAGGACGAGACAGGCAGATCATGATGGCGAATGAGGCCCCGCCTCGGTCGCGCGTCTGGTATTGTTGCGCCCTCGAGCTGCGCGACGCCAAGCGGGTAATCCTCAGAAGACGGGCTGATCGGCGGCGGGATCGACTGGCGTTGCCACCGACCGTGGGCGGTGAACTTCGGTCATCCTGGCGATCGCAAGCGTCCCCGTCTGAGCGGCTGTCAGCCCAGTCACGCATGAATGAATGCCGCCGGCTACCGGACCGGCGTCGACGGGGAAGCGCGCCGCACGTGAGGAGGCTGTCGGTCGCAGTGCACCCTACGACGGTGACTGCCGTCTTGCGTGCCCCCGTCCTCGTACATCCGCCGCATGCCCGTACGGAATGCGCGACGATGCACGGGTACAGGGTCACGCACGATGCTGGGGACGTCGCCGCAGCATCGAAAGTCGCTCCTTCGCATCCAGCGGCGCTCATGCGCGCGTCCCTCGTCGCCCCGCTGGGCCGGCCAATGAGAGAGCCCTTGCGTCCGGTCGGACCATCCAGGTTTCCATCCTCCGATCGGATGGCCAGTCGCGTGGAGGGGGGTGGCTCGGATGTTCCTCTTTTTTTTAGAGAATTGCTTGACTTGTCTTCTCTCGTGCGATTTAAGCGCTGCGCCTTCAGGCTTCGCGCTCCAAAAGTCAAAAGACCAGCCAGCCCTCGTTAGCTTCCTCGGTCCGCCGAATCGCGGTCAGCAGTGCCCGCCCCGGTCCTTCGGCATCAGGGGTTGTGGAGTCGAAGGTGGCGGGCGTGGTGCGGAGACTGCTGATGCCCGATCGGCGTATCCTGCCCGAAGTCTCTGCCGAGCCTCGGGGCTCCGCGGCTCAGGCGTCCCCTCTGTGGCGGCTGGCGTGCCTCCGCGAGTTCTCGAGCGTCTCTGCGCTCGGCCGGATCTTCCTTGAATCGGGAAGAGCGCTGGCTCCGCGGGCCGAATGCGGTGCGGTGGTACCGGAGGTTCGCTTGCGGATGCCATCGATGCGATTCTTGAGAGCCCGAGTGCGGCGGAACGTCGCGACCCTCGTGGGGCGCAGGGCGCCGCTCACACGTTGCGTCCGACTACGGTGTTGGCGACAGGAAGCGCGGAGCGGACGCGTTCTTCTCCGGCCCGCACGACACGTGGCGCGCAGAATTGAACGCGCAGCGCTACGCACAGGTCCGTGTACCGGACGAATTTATCCCAAGTGCCATCGAGCCCTTCGTTCGTTCGCCGCCGACGAGCGCACAGCGCTTGGGGCGGTTCACGACTTGCAGCCATGCGTCCCAACTTCTCCGAGGCTCGTCTCACAGGAGCCCGGGAGTTTGTTGGAGGCAACGACGATGCGAGGACTGCGGGGTACGAGGTGGAGGCTGTGGTTGGCGCTCCTGGCGACGTTGGTGCTCACTCCTTGCGTGGAGGCATCCGCGGACACCACTCCGCCCTCCGTGCCGACGGGACTCACGGCCTCGGCCGTGAGCTGCAGTCAGATCAATCTCGGCTGGAACGCCTCGACGGACACGGGCGGCTCCGGAGTCTGGGCGTACAACGTCTACGTCTACCGAAACGCGGTGTGGACGTTCTTGAAGCAGGTGCTGGCCCCGGCCACGTCCACCTCGGTTACCGGCCTGAGCGCGTCGACGCTGTACTATTACATTATCGCGGGAGTCGACGGAGCGGGCAACACGTCCGCGCTGAGCAGCTGGACGAGCGCCGCAACCGTGGCCTGCACCGCGACGACGACCACGACGACGCTCCCGGCCGGAGGAGCCTGCAGCAGCCCGACGATCATCCCGTCCCAGGGGGGAACCTTCAGCGGCGTGAACAGCGGTACGAGCACGCTGGCCGGCATGTGCGGGAGCACGGGTACCTCGCCAGAGAAGGTGTTCCGGTGGACGCCCGCCGTCTCGGGGGTCGCCACCATCCAGACCTGCGGGGGCGGTACGAACTTCGACACCGCCCTGTACATGCGCAGCGGCAGTTGCTCGTCCGGAGGCGAAGTCGCGTGCAACGATGATGCGTGCGCGAATGCGTCGGGTCTACTGCGTGCGTCCCGGATCACCCCGACCGTGACCGCGGGACAGACCTATTACATCGTCGTCGATGGCTACGGTGGCGCTCAGGGGACATTTGCCCTGACCGTGACGGCACCGGGCACAGTCACCTCTACGACCGCGATAGCCAGCACCTCGACCACGACGACCCTCGTGAGTGTGGACAGGACGGTGCCCGCAGTGCCAACGGGGCTCACGGCGGCCGCGACGAACTGCAGCCAGATCAACCTGACCTGGCTGGCGTCGACGGACACGGGGGGCACTGGGCTCAGGGGCTACAACGTCTACCGAGGCGGCGCCTTCATGAAACAGGTGCTGGCGCCAGCGACCTCGACCGGCGACGCGGGGCTGGCGGCCTCCACGGTCTACTCCTACGCGGTGAGGGCGGTGGACAACGCGGGGAACGCCTCGGGGATGAGCACCACGGTGAGCACGAACACGCCGACGTGCTCGGTGGTCGGGACGGGGCAGCTGCGTTGGGCGAAGCGGAGGGGTGGGACGAGCGCAGATAATGGCAAGGCGATCACCACGGAGTTTACCGGCACGGTGGACCTCGGCGGGGGCGCGCTGAGCAGTGGGGGGATGGACGACGCGTTCCTAGCGAAGTACTTGGCGGACGGGACGCCCGTGTGGTCCCGACGGATGGGTGGCACAGGGAACGACGGGGTGACGGGGATCGCCGTGGACCGCAGCGGCAACGCATTTGTGACGGGGTATTTCCAGAACGCGGTCGACTTCGGGGGAGGGGCGCTCAGCAGCGCGGGGCTGAACGACATCTTCGTGGCCAAGTACTCGGCCACCAACGGCTTCCTGTGGGCGAAGCGGTTCGGCTCGACGGGGGACGATGAGGGCTTCGGCGTAGCGGTGGATGGCAATGGGGACGTGCTGGTGACAGGGGTGTACACGACGAGCGTGAACTTCGGTGGCTCAACACTTAGCTCGTTTGGAGGTGGACGTGGCGCGTTTATTGTGAAACTCGGTGGGAGCGACGGTCACCATATCTGGTCCCAGCGTCTTCTTTCACTCTCAGAGAGTTTTGGATTTGGTGTAGCCGTGGACAGTGCCGGCAATGCGTACGATGTGGGTTCATTTATCGGTGATGTGGTGTTTAAAGGAAGGGGGTCATCTACCCGAACGCAGGGAACGAAGACGTCTTCCTCGCCAAGTACGCGGCGGCGGACGGGGCGGAGGTGTGGTTTGACCACTTTGGTGGCCCGAATAGCGACATGGGCACGGGCGTAGCAGTCGATGCCAGCAATAACGTGGTCGTGACCGGGGCGTTCAATGGGAGTGTGAACTTTGGCGGGGGCACCTACACGAGCGTCAATAATGACGTCTTTGTGGCGAAGTACGTCGGCTCCACCGGCGCGTACATGTGGGCGAAGCATGTCACTGGGCCGGGGTGGGAGAATGCGACCGGAGTGGCCGTTGACAGCACAGGAAACATTGCCGTGACCGGCAACTTCGACAACGCCATCGACTTCGGTGGAGGGGCGCTGAGCACGGTGGGCTCGGGGGATATCTTCGTCGCGAAGCTCTCGGGCGCGAGCGGGGCACAGCTCTGGGCGCGGCGTTTCGGGGGCTCAACGAACGACTCGGGGAATGCGGTGGCGATCGACGGCAGCGGCAACGTGCTGACGACGGGCTCGTTCGGAGCGACGGTCGATTTCGGTGGCGGCCCGCTGACGAGCGCGGGCGGCGCCGACATCTTCGTCGTCGACCTCACC
>QHVD01000455.1 GCA_003222235.1 Gemmatimonadota bacterium
CATGAAACGTCACGTCTCAACGCCCTCGGGGGGTGCCGCTGAGGAGCTGTTCGGCGCACGCGGGATGATATACGGGCGGTTTTGGGAGGGCGCAACCCCCTGCAACACCCCGTCATGCATCGACTTGACACGGCGCTGCGGGGGGCTGGCGGCGCCCGTTCGGGTCCCGTAGCGTCCGCTACGCCAGGAACGAGGAGGGTGAGGACTGATGCTCGAACTGCCGGAGCTCACACCTGAATATTTCGAGATCCTCGTCGTGCGCGAGCTGCGCAAGGTTGGGCTCGAGGTGCCAGATCTGCGGGTCCATCGACGCGCTATGCTTCCCGAGCCCGAGCGGGGATATCTCCTCGAGCTCAAAGGCCGGGTGAGCCGCGCCGGTTGGCAGCGGCGGGCTTTGATCGCCTGCCGGCGGCAGGACGCGCCTATCGGGCGCGCCCAGGTCGAGTCGCTCCGGGATCACCTGGAGGAAGCCGGCGTCGACGCCGGTATCCTCTTCGGCACCGCCGACTTCGAGCCCGACGCCCTGGCAGCCGCTCGGGACAGCTCCCTCGCGCTCCTCCGCGTCACCGACGGCCGGACGGCCTTCGACACGAGCGGGTGGGGCACGCCCGGCCACTACCCCGCGTGGCTGCCCGCCTACTGCGCCCAGGCCGTGGGCCGCGACGCTTTCGGACAGGTGCGCTACCAGCTACTCGAAAGCGGCCAGGGGGACCCGATTGTGAACCAGCTGCGGAGCGAGAGACAGGAGGCCCGTGATGGCGGAGCAGGGACTGCAGAAGGACGCGATGGACGTGCTCCAGGCATGGGTGGATGAGTACAACGGACGGGCGCGGCCGGCGATCCGCCTCGGCTCGGCGGGCGAAGCGGGCGGAGCCCAACTGCGGCTGAAATACAGCCCGGCCGAAGGACAGGTCTCGATCCTCCATATGGTCGCCGTGAGCCGGAACGGCCGCCCCAGCATCCTGGTGCAGCGGTTCGAGGGCCCGGCGGCCGACACCGCTGTGCAGGCGGGGATGTGGGCGAGCGCACAGCTCGGGCGCCGGCCGGCCGTGTGACCGCACCGGTAGCGATCCACGACCTCGGCACGCTGGGGGCGAGCGGCGCCTTCAGCCAGGCGAAGGCGGTGAACCGGCTCGGTCAAGTGGTGGGCACGAGCCGGGACGGCTTGGGCCGCAGCCGGGCGTTCCTCTGGAGTGAGACCGCGGGGATCGCCGACCTCGAGCCCTGCGCCGGCGTCAGCAGCTCGGCGAACGACATCAATGAGCGGGGAGAAATCGTGGGCGGCGGAGACACGGGCTTTGGCGACTTTCACGCCTATCTGATCTCTGAGGGCCTGAGCTTCGATCTCGGCACGCTCGGCGGAAACGAGAGCGAGGCGCTGGCGCTCAACCGACTGGGACAGGTGGCGGGACACTCCCGGGGCGGCGGCGGACTGGCAAAGCACGCGTTCTTCATCCCACAGCCGGGCGAGATGCTCGATCTCGGGACGTTGGGCGGGGCGACGAGCGTCGCGCACGACGTCAACGAGCGCGGCGAAGTCGTGGGGCTCGCGGAAACGAGATCGGGCCAGCCTCACGCTTTCCTCTGGACGGCGACGGACGGAATGCGGGATCTCGGCACTCTGGGCGGCGCGGTGAGTATGGCGCTCGGGAT
>QHVD01000456.1 GCA_003222235.1 Gemmatimonadota bacterium
GCTGTCTCTTGGGGTACTCACACCGGGCTTGTTGCATGTCTGGGGGGGCGTCACGGCCAACCTGGCGTCAGTGCTGGCGTTCTTGGTCGGCGCGACGGCCGGCGCCGTGTTCGCAGTCGGTTGGCCTCTCGCGGCCGGGTTGCTGGTGCATCTGTCGAGCGTCCTGGACGGAAGCGATGGGGAGATCGCCCGGCTCAAGCGGCTGGAGTCGGGGTTCGGCGGGTACCTCGATGCAGTGCTCGACCGGTTCGCCGACAGCCTGATGTTGCTCGGCGTCCTCGTCTACCTGGTCGAGTCGTCCTCGCTGCGAAGCGTCTTGGGCGACAGCTGGCACCCCCTCGGCGTGGTCGTGCCGACCGTCGCGGCGATCATCGGGACCCTCATGGTCAGCTACACGTCGACCAAGGCCATGGCCGATATGGGCCACCGCTACCTCGGACCGGTGGTGGGTGCCGGTCGCGGTCGCGACCTCCGACTGTTGATCCTGTCCGTCGCTGCCCTGCTCGCCGTGCTACATCCGCTTTTCCTGTTGGGCGGAGTGGTCGTGATCGCGGTGCTGACCCTTCTTGTCGTCGCGCGGCGTCTGGTCTGGTCCCGAGCCGCCACATGGGTTGGTCGGTCCATCGACCTCGGGTCGGTTCAGGCCGTCGTCTTCGACTTCGACGGGACGGTGGCCGACACCATGGGGGTGCTGTCTGACGCCGCGGTGGCACTGCTCACCGAGACGTATGGCATGTCGGCGGAGACAGCGTGGCAGGCATACCGTGAGACCACGGGCATGGATTTCGCCGCCCAGCTCGAGCGGATCGCCCCTGGCGGTCGCTGCAATGCCGAGTTGGCCGACCGGTTCGCCGACCGCAAGCCTGACCTTGTGCGTGACTGCATCCCCTTTCCGCGCACCCTCGACGCACTGGCTCGCCTCAGGAACCTGGGCGTCGCGGTATTCATCTGCAGCAGCACCACCCATGAGATCGTCGAGCGCTTCTGCGCCGACACCGGGATTGACGATCTCGTGGCCGACGTGTCCGGACTGCGACCCGAGCATACGAAGCTCGACCAGCTGCAGGCGACGGTGAATGGGACTGGTCTTCGGCCCGATCAGGTGCTGTTCGTGGGTGATTCACTCTACGACGTCGAGCTGGCCAACCAGACGGGTACCCGGTTCACTGGCGCCACCGGACTGTTCACCGCTGAGGAGTTCGCCCGCGCCGGTGTAACCACGATCGTCGACCTGCCCGAGCTGGCCGCCCTGGTGGCCGCAGCGCACGCCCGCCGGCAGCTGCTCGAACGGCCGGCCCGTGAACCGACCGGCCTCTCGGGGCGCCGACTGCGCGGGGGTACAGTCGCTCATACTGCCGCCGGTCAGACGAGCGACACCGCGGTGCAGTACGTTCGGA
>QHVD01000457.1 GCA_003222235.1 Gemmatimonadota bacterium
AGGTGAAGGCGGCCGCGGAGCAGTTCGTGTCGTACTTCGACCCGGCCAAGGACCGCGTCGCGTTGGTGATGTTCGCGACCAGCACCGTCGTCATGGACCCGATCAACACGGGCGGACGCGGCTTCGACAAGTCGAGCCTGCTGAACCACCTTAGTGGCTCCAGCACCGATGGGGGGGCCAGCACATCGACGGCCGAGGGTATGTACGCAGGGTGGGACCAGCTGCGCAGCGTCCCCAGCAGCAGTCAGGCGCCGTTGCGTGTCATCGTGCTGTTCACGGACGGCGCGCCGAACTCGTTCTCGGGTCAGTTCTCGGTGAATCCCTGCCCCCCTTTCTCGGGTGGTCCCGCCACGGGTGTGCTCTTCACCTCCGACTACCCCGCCGTGGGCAACCAGGGGACGAACAACCCCTCGGTGACGGGGGTGTGCCAGGCATACGGCGCCTTTGGCTATGTGTCGCCGCCGACCTACAGCGCCTGCACGTCGGGGCCGAACCCCAACATACAGTTCGTGAACCCCTACATCCCGAGCATGCCGCTGACGAGCTATCACCCGATCCATGTCTCCTCGAACATCCCGACGGCCTTCCCCCTCTACGTGTCCGGACAGCGCCCGCTGATTAACGGGACCGGGACCGGCTATCCGGACCACTGGCAGAACGCCAACAACGCTGCTCGCAACCTGGCTGAGACGATCGCCAACGCCGCCCGCGCCGACATCAGCGGCGCGCAGCCGATCCGCGTCTACACGCTCGGCCTGGGCGGCCTGCTGAACCAGAACGCCGGCTGGGCTAACGAGACCGGCGCGTCCATCCTCATGCGCATCGCCAACGATCCCGCTTCGTCGAGCTTCAACCCGAACCAGGCGGAGGGCAAGTACTACTTCGCCGGCGACACCTCGCAGCTGGCCACGGCGTTCGAGGCGATCCGCAACCAGATCGTCCGGCTCAGCCAGTAGGGCCATGCAATTGGTCCCCCGAGCCTTCCCCCGACGTGCCCCGGGCGCACACTTCGTGTCAGGGCTGACACATCCCGGCGTGCCAAATCCGCCCCGCGACTCATCGGAACGAGGCCCGAGCGAGGGCCACGCGCCGTCGCCACGCGGCACACGTCGTGCAGTCAGCGCCTGCACATCCGGCGCGAGAAGCGTCGGGCAGATACCGATCCGTCGGAGGGCTCTCATGGCACCATCGAATCTCTCGAAACGATTCCAGCTCGCGCTCGCGCTGCTGACAGCGGTCGCGACCTCGGGCGCCATCCCGGCGGCCGCCGCGACCACTCTCGACACGTGCGGATACATATTCAAAAGCACCGATCCCCGCACGTACGTCGCCTTCAGCGAGAGCACCGTGCTGCGCGCGTTCAGCCCCAAAGGCAGCGTCAGAGCGGAGCCCGGCCTCACCATCAAGGTCTGGTACAACGACGAGCATGCCCTGACGCTCGGCGTCCGTCGCGTCGTGGTGAAGACCAGAACCGGCACGACGACCACGGACTACCCCTTTACGAAGCTCGCCACGAATCCCGGAAGCGCGCTCTATCCCCAGGTCGGCGCGACGGGGCTCAACGGAGACCAGGCGGGCACCGACACGAAGCTGTGCAGCGGCTATCCCGACCTGTGCGACCGGCCGATGTTTCCCGCGCTCTTCATCACCGACACCACCTCGACTCCGAGCAGCAAGGCCGGCGATTGGCAGTCGGGCGGGACGCCGATTCCGCCTCACGCCGTCTTCGGCACGTGGAAGGGTGCCGTTCGGACCGTCGACAAGACGCGATCGCCAGCGGTTATCACGGTCACGAACGACCTCGACCCGGCGAGCAACAGCTGGAACCTCGGCAGCGGCGATCCCCCTCCGGCGGGCCTGAGCAACGAGGGCTGGAGCGCCGAGATACGCTGGAGCGTGGACGACCTGGTCGCCGCCGGGAAGATGATCCCGGGGCACACCTACCGCCTGCAGTTCATGGTGCACGACGGCGATCAGAACAGCACCGGCG
>QHVD01000458.1 GCA_003222235.1 Gemmatimonadota bacterium
TAGGGCCCAAACCGCGCCAGGCGGAAGGTCGCGTCCGGCTCCCGCCGCCCAAGCACCGCGTCCGCGACCAGCTCTCCCACAGCCGGACCGTGCTTGAACCCGTGGCCCGAGCCCCCACCCACGAGCCAGAGGTTCCCCGCCTCGGGATGCCGATCGACGATGAAGCCCTCGTCCGCGCTGTTCTCGTACTGGCATACGCGCGACTCCACGAGCGGCGCGCCCTCGAGCGCGGGAAAGCGGTAGCCCAGGTACTCGCGTGCCGCCCGCAGGCCTTCCGATGAAACGATTCGCTCACCGGACGTCGGATCGAAGACAGGCCCGCGGGTATCGTCGGCCACCTTGAAGCCGCGCCACTCGTTGCCCGGGATCCCGTACATGAAACGCCTGCCGTGGTCCGCCCACACCGGCATCGCGTCCTCGGTGAAGCGGGCGTCGCCCGGGGGCGTCCCGAAGAAGAACACCTCCTGTCGCGTGGGCGTCAGGCGGGGGCCGATGACGTCGGGGAAGAGCGTTCCGAGCCAGGGGCCGCACGCGAAGACGTAGGCGTCCGCGGACACCGTGCTCCCGTCGGAGAGCGCGACGTCGCGCAGCTCACCGGCTGCGAGTGCTCCTGGCCGGGCGGCGAGCTGGCGGTAGCCGCCTCCCTCGCCCTGGAACGCAGCGAGCACCGCCGCGCAGGCGGCCCGCGCCGTCAGATAGCCGGCATCCGTCTCGAAGATCGCCCACCGCACCCGTTCGGTATTGATCTGCGGATAGCGCCGGGCTACCTCCGCCCCCGTCAGCCGCTCGTACGCCAGGCCCGCCTCTGTGAGGGCCGGGAGAGCGGCGGTCTCGTACTGCTCATCGTCTTCCACGAGCCACAAGACCCCGATGGGGTGGTACAGCCGCCGCTGCCAACGCCGCTCGTGCTCCTTCCAGAGCGCGAGGGCCCGGGCCGTAAGGTGCGTGTAGATGCGGCGTGGGCCGTAGGTACCCCGGATCACACGGGTCTCGCCGCCCGAGCTCGCGCGGGAGTTCCCCGGTCCCCAGGCGTCGAGCAGGGTGACGCGCGCCCCGCCGCGCAGCAGGTACAGCGCCGTCCAGCCTCCGAAGGCCCCTGCCCCAACCACGACGACGTGCGGTTTCCCGGTCATCGGCCGCCGGCCTCTGAACCTTGTGGCGAAGCTCGTGAACGCGCCCAGCGCGGCGCCGGCGGCGCTGCAATGCTCCAAGAACCGCCGGCGGGAAACCACACCGATTACTTCGACGCCTCGCGGGCCGCCCGGACCGCCTGCCGGACCGCCTCGCGCTGGGCCGGCAGGAGGCTCGGCCCCCAGGGATCGTCGCACGCGTCCTCCGGGATGACGCCCTCGGCCGCGAGCGCCCAGAGCATGCGGCGCGGATAGCCTTCGGTCGGCTCGGTGAACGTGGCAGCGGCAAAGCGGTCGCACACGCTCGACAGCCGCACGAACTTCGCGAAGTTGCCCGTCCGAAACGCCACGAGCACCGCCGCCTGCAGGTCGGTGAGCGCCGCGCCCATCCCGACCAGCGCCGCGTGCGCGCCCATCGCGAGCGAATAGCCCAGAAACCGATCTTCGCCGGTGATGAGCAACTTGCCCCGGTACAGCTGGGTGAGACTGGCGAGGCGCTGGAAGGTCGTCACGGAGTCGAGCGTCGCGACCTTGATGCCGATCACGCAGGGGAGCGACAGGATGGCGTGGAGAGTGCGATTGTCGTACGCGACGCCGCCCGCCGCCTTGTACAGATAGAACGCGATCACCGGCAGCTCGCGCCCCAGCGCCTCGTGATAGGCGACGGGGTGCTCGCGCTGCGGGAAGGCGAGGAGCGCGTCGGCGCCCCCGCGCTTCGCCTCCCTCGCCATCTCGGGACTGTCTGCCCCGGCGACGATCACGCTCAAGGGCACGGCGGCGCGCCAGGTCGCGAGGACCTCACGGCGCTGCTCGCTCGTGAGGTGCCGTCCGCGCCCGGTGTGCGCCCACACCGCCACACCGGCGATCTCCTGCCCGGCCATCCATCGGGCGTACGCGCGCTGCGCGTCGTCGGCGATTTCCCGGCCGCGGAACGGCACGGGCACCGCCGGCACGAGACCCCACTCGAGGCGCGCGGTCAACGAAGGCGTCGCGCTCACGCGGCCCGCAATCCGGTGAGCGCGTTGTGCGACTCGATGGCCGCGCGCTGCGCGACGGTCAGGTCCAGCAGGTCGAGCTTCACTACGCTCGTTTCGGGAATTCGGAGCGGCTGCCCCGTCCCGAAGACAAACCGGTCAACCCCGACCGTGGTGAGGAGCGTCTCGAGGTGATCCTCGGGCGGCCCCCAG
>QHVD01000467.1 GCA_003222235.1 Gemmatimonadota bacterium
GAGATAGGCCTGGATGTGGCGCACCAAGGCACGCACTGTGTCGAACGAGCCGCGCCGGATGGACTTGCGGGTCAGCACGCTGAACCAGGCCTCGATCATGTTCATCCAGGAAGCGCCGGTCGGGGTGAAATGAAAGTGGACGTGGGGATGCTCGGTCAGCCAGCCTTGGACCGCCGGAGTCTTGTGGCTCGACGAGTTGTCGAGAATGCAGTGAAGTTCGCCGCGGTAACGGCGCGCCACCTTCTGCACGAACGCCAGGAAGTCGGCCCCCGTATGCCGTGTCCGGCATTCCCCGAGCACCCGCCCCTTGGCGACCTCGAGGGCCGCAAACAGGCTGGTCACTCCGTTGCGCTGGTAGTCGTGGGTCTGGCGAGCCGGCAGCCCCGGCCGCAACGGGAGCAGCGGTTGGGTCCGATTGAGCGCCTGGATCTGGGTTTTCTCGTCGAGGCACAGCACGGCGGCGTTCACCGGGGGATCGAGGTAGAGGCCCACGATGTCCCGAATCTTTGCTTCCGCCGCTGGGTCGGTGGTGAATTTGAAGGTCTCGACACGATGGGGCTGCAAGCGATGTGCCTGCCAGATGCGGTGGACCATGACGTAGGAGAGTCCGACACGCCGCGCCAGCTCCCGGGTCGTCCAATGCGACAGCCCGGGCGGCGGCCCCTTGAGCGTCAGCGCCACCACCTGCGCGATCTTGCGGGGAGTGACGGTGTGGGGCCGCCCCGGCCGCGGTCGATCCTGCAGACCCGCCACGCGTTCGGCCGCAAACCGGCGGCGCAGCCGGCTGATCTGGACCGGGGTATAGCCCGTGCGGCGCGCGATCTCCACGCCGGCCAGGCCGTCGGCCATCAACGCGACCGCCCGCGCGCGTCGGCTGAGCCCTGCGCGTGCCCGGCTCGCGCGTGCCAGCCGCTCCAGTTCGGTGCGCTCGTCCGGCGCCAGCACAAGCGCTCGGGTCCGGTTCGCCATGCGCCCTCCAGGAAGGGGAGCATGACAAACTTAACACTATTTACGTAACATAACACTAGTGGAGCGTAACTGAAGTTGCGTAAGTACGAGGGGAGCCATATATTGGCGCATGTTCACGTCGGCCCAGCCCCTCGTCCTGAGCCCGAGCGAGCGGACCGAGCTCGAGACGATGGCGCACTCGCGCACCCTCCACGCGGCCCTCGTGCAGCGGGCGCAGCTGATCCTGGCGCTGGCAGATGGCACTGCCTACGCGGCCCTGCGCACGCGCTTCGCCGTGAGTGATCCCACCATTGCGCGGTGGCGCCAGCGCTTCGTGACGCAGCGCGTGGCCGGGCTCCGGGATCGGCCGCGCGACGGCCGGGGAGATCGTCTGGCCCCGGCCGTCGAAGCGAAGATTCTCGCTCTCACCCAGCAGCCGCCGCCCAAGCCCTACACCCACTGGACTACGCGCCGGCTGGCTGCGCGGCTCCGCTTGAGCCACATGACGGTGCATCGGGTCTGGCAGCGTGCCGGCCTCAAGCCGCACCGTCTGGAGCGCTACGTCGCGAGCCCTGATCCCGACTTCGAGCGCAAGGCCGCCGACATCATCGGGCTCTACCTGAATCCGCCCACGCATGCCGCCGTCTTCTGTGTCGATGAGAAGACGGCGATCCAAGCCCTGGACCGGCGCGATCCCATCCTGCCCCTCTCGCCTGGTCGGGCCGAGCGCCACGGCTTCGAGTACGTGCGCCACGGCACCCTCTCGCTCTATGCGGCCCTCGAGGTCGGCACCGGTCATGTCGAAGGCATGCCCGCCGAGCGGCACACCAGTGCCGCGTTCGTGCGCTTCCTCGACCACGTCGTGGCGACCCAGGGGAAGCGGCGGGAGATCCACCTCATTTGCGACAACCTCTCGGCCCACAAAACGCAGGGCGTGCAGGTCTGGCTGGCAGCGCATCCGCGCGTCACCATCCACTACACGCCGACCTACGCCTCGTGGCTCAACCAAATCGAGCTCTGGTTTGCGAAGATCGAGCGCGATCTCCTTGCGCGCGGGATCTTCACCTCCGTCGCGGACCTGCGGCGCAAGCTCCTGCAGTACATCCGGGCGCACAACACGGCTTGCCAGCCATTTGTCTGGACGTACCGCAACGTGAAGCATCGCATCCGTGCTAACGCAACCTGAGTTACAGTCCACTAGGTGCTTCGCGCTGGCGCTGCCTGGCTTGCGCCGGCCCACCCCTCGAGCGTTACGTTGTCCCAGACCGGTTGGGAGCGACCGTGCCTCGAGCGCATCGCTTGTCTTGCGCATCCG
>QHVD01000468.1 GCA_003222235.1 Gemmatimonadota bacterium
GCTGACGACGCGGCGGTGGTGCTCTATACCATTAAAGGAGGAGGCCACACCTGGCCCGGTGGCCAGCCACTGCCGGAATGGTTCGTGGGGCCCACCAGCAACGGCGTTGACGCCACGCGCCAGATGTGGGCGTTCTTTCGTGAGCACCCGCGTCGGAGGAAATAACGAGGCCCGAGCGTCTCCGGCGCCGCGCTCACATTGACCTCGCGCCGTCTAACATGCGCATGAAGCTGTCGGCCCGCGGCGGCCGCTTGATAGGGAACTGGTCTAACTTGTCTGCGGCCGCCGCAGGCCGCAGCTTAAGCGCGATCCGTTAGGCAGCGCCCACTCCCCGTTCTCACAAGCCATCGGATCGCACGGATTGACAGCGTGAGACCCGCGGCGCAGAGTAAACGCTCCTCGCTTTCGGAGATTCCCATGAAACAGCCAGGCATTCTTGCTATGGCGGTCCTCGGTATCATAGCGACCCCTGCCGCCGCCCAAGTGAAGTTCTCGTACACGCCCGTTCTACAGAGTGGCACGACCGCCGGGGGCAAGTCCATTGCCTATCCAAAGACCGACAGCGCCGAAGTCACCGCGTTGATGCTAGACATCGGCCCTGGCGGCGAAACAGGCCGCCACATGCATCCGTACCCGACCTTTGTCTACGTGCTTGAGGGAGCGATCGACGTCGCAATGGACGGAGGCGTGGTTCACAGCTACAAAGCTGGAGATTCGTTCCTCGAGGTGGTCAACACCTGGCACAACGGCAAGAACAAGGGGACGACACCAGCAAAGGTACTAGTGGTCTTTGCTGGCGTGCACGGGAAGTCGAACCTCGTGCGGCCCCAGTAGAGACTGCGATCCTCGCCCACTCTGCCAGCTTGCCCCGGTCGTGGATGGTGAGCAACCGGGGAGATAGGCTTCCTAGGGCGGAGCGGTGCGCGGCCACCGCGCGGCGCGCGGCGCGTTCGAGCATGGGTGCCGAGCGCGCCGTCTAACACGCGCTTGGAGCTGGCGGGCGTCGCCGGGTAAGCTAGAATTGCGTTGGTGCACCGACGGAACCGGCGTCCGCCAGGCGGGCGCTGGCGCGCCCGCGGGCTGAGCGCCCGCAGCGTTCTGTGAAGTGCCATCCGTTAGGCAGCGCCACTCGATCACATTTGCCATCTGCAAACTATAGCACCCCTGGAATCCTGTTTCCTATCACTTGGCCGAGGTAGAAACATGAAGAACGTTGCGAACTCCCGATTCACTATCAGGAGCTGGGACGAGAAGCCTTATAGCGAGGGCCAGGGCCTACCAAGACTCACTCGCGCCGCCGTCACGAAGACCTTTACCGGCGATATCGCGGGCGAGGGGCATGTCGAATACTTGATGATGTACCGCAGCGACGGCTCGGCCACGTTCGTCGGCCTCGAGCGGATCGTCGGGCAGGTTGCAGGGAAAGCGGGCAGCTTTGTGCTCCAACGCACTGGACTATTCGAGAACGGCGTGGCGAAGGAGTCCTATTTCGTCATTTCTGGCTCCGGCACAGGAGAGCTTCGAGGCCTGCGGGGCGAGGGCACGTCGGCTGTTGGGCACGGGACTGAGCATCCTGTAACGCTGACCTATGAGTTGGGCTAACCTAGCGCCAGTCAGATCCTTCAAGGCGCTGCCTGACCTGCGCCTGAAGCTGTCGGGGTGCGGTGGCCGCCTGGTAGGGAAGAGATCTCTCTTGATTGCGGCCGCCGCACCACGCAGCTTAAGCGCCATCCGTTAGACGGTGCGCGCTTCAAGGCCGAATGAATGCAGCAGAACCTAGACGAGCGCCTCACGTCGGTCACTAGCCGCCCGCGACGGTTCCGATGGCTCACAGCGCTGATAGGCCTGT
>QHVD01000469.1 GCA_003222235.1 Gemmatimonadota bacterium
CCAGGTGACCCTCGAGGTCCCCTCGCGCTTCACGTCCTCGCTCCAGAGGGCCCTGAAGCTCTGGACGAGCCGGCGCGGCGGATCGACCTCCAGGTTCTCGCCCCCCCAGATCGCGGCGGGCGCCAGCGGGCTGACGCCCTGGTAACGGGAGCCGGGCGTCCAATCGGACTCGACGCCCGCGCCAAAATTGTACTTGCGCCTCATCTCGGGGTTGGGCGGCCGGAAGGACAGGCATCGCTGGGCGAGGGCTGGTCGGGTGAGCGCGACGAGCATGAGCGTCCCGAGGCCGATCATGAGGGTCTTCATCATCGTCTGTCGAACACGTCGGCGAGGTGGGCACGGCCCTCTGCCTGCGGTAGCCTGGAAAGCTATGGAAAAGACCGTGCGGGGATTTTGGTACAGGAACCAGAGGGACGGGGTGGATGACGGGAGAGAAGGGCTACAAACGCCCTTGAGCGCCTTGGGCGACTCGGCGGCGATTTAGTCGATGATGCCCTTGGACCGCAGATAAGCGGCGTGTGAGCGAGCCGATCCTCGGCGGGCAGCACGGCGTCGAGGTACGGTAGGCCGCCACGTTGAGGCGTTGCCGTCGAAGCGAGGACGACGGTGATGGCCTTCACGTCGGGGTGGCGAACTCTCGTCGGGTCGCGCATCGGTCCAAAGCCGCTCCTAGCGCCAGCGGCGGCATGGGGTCAAGGATTCGTGGATTGCAGCCCTCGAACGCATCGGCAATGCTTCGGCACCCCGTCCTATGCCGTCCCCTTCTTCGGCCGGGTCTTCCGCCCGAGCTTCTCCTCAATGGCCTCCACGACGAAGTGCATGAGGGCGATGTCGTGGGTCACGCAGTAGAGCTTCAGGCGACGGTGAAGCTCTTTCGGGATGCGGGTTGCCAATTGCGTCCAGACTTCCTCGGCCATCGCCATCAAGCCGCCTTCTTTTTCGATCCCGCCGGACGCCCTGGACCGCGCCGACGCCTGCGACGGCGGACGGTCTTCGCCTTCGGGGCTGCGGGCGTCACCACGGCGGCCTTCTTCCTGTGCGCCATCTTCTCGGCAACCGCTTTCGGCGGACGACCGGGACCACCGGGGCGCCATGTTCCACGACCCCTGCGGCGACGACGGCGCCGACCATTCTTCGGCTTCGGCTTCGTGCCCGAGACGCTTCCGAGCAACGAATGGATGGCGGACCCGACTTCCTCCTGTACCAACTCCCGAATGACCGTCAGCAAGCTACCGTGTCTCGGCATCGACCGCCTCCTTCGCGCTCAAACACTCATCACAGCGCCTCATCGTCAAGAAGCCGCCGCAGCATCCTCCGATGGTCGTTCAAGAAGGCGCGTGTTAGTGCGAAGTGCTCAGTATCCGTATATTCGACTCGCTCGATCTTGTCATCGAGAAGAAGATATATCCAGGCATTCGGGTAGGCCATGATCAGGGGCGAGTGTGTCGCGATGATGAACTGCGAGCCCTTGCCCACCAAGTCATGGATTATCGAGAGGAGAGCCAGCTGCCGATTGGGCGAGAGCGCGGCCTCTGGCTCGTCAACAAGGTACAGGCCGTCTCCGCGCAGGCGGTGGCTAAACAGCGCCAAAAACGATTGTCCATGAGACTGCTCATGCAGAGATCGGCCGCCGTAGGCGCCAATGATAGGGGGACCGGCTGCCTCCTCGGCATCGAGCTTCTCTATCTCGGTCGCGAGGTTGTAGTAGCTCTCGGCCCGGAAGAAGAACCCATCGCGCATACGGCGGGCTGATCGGCTGAGTCTCAGGAACCGATCGAGCTGCGAATGGGACGCACGGGTGGAGAAGCGGAAATTGCGTGACCCACCCTCAGGGTTGAAGCGTAGGCCGACAGCCATTGCTTCCAGCAAGGTCGATTTCCCGGTGCCGTTCTCGCCGATGAAGAAGGTCACCCGCGGGTGAAACGCGATGGTCTCAAGACTTCTCGTGACGGGAAGGTCGATGGGATATTGGTCCCAGGACGGAACCTTGTCACGGAGAAGTCGGACCTCCACCAGGAACGGCTGGTCGCGGAGCGAGTGCATGCTCATGTTGTGATCTAAACCCGAACTGGACCGGGCAGTGCAAGTGACACACGTCGTGCCTCGCGTGCAGATGCGGCGTCGAGCGTTGGTCGGTCAAGACGGGGACTGACCCAGACGCCGGCCTCGTGGACTTGACCCGCAGTACCGCCGCGACGATTTCCTATCTCGCCTCGCTGCCGGCCCCTGCTTCGTTGCCGGACAACGGCCGCGTGCAACCGACGGAGACGACGCAATTCCTGCTCGACGTCCTCCTCACTGCCTACAAGCGCGAAGACGACTGCGACTATCATCTCATCATCGACGATACCGCCGGCAACATGATGATCGTGGAGGTCCCCGACCCGGCCTGCGTCGATTCACGAGCCTCTTCGCAACCGCGATCGCCCACGCACGCGCGCAATTCGATGCGCGGCTCGTAGCGACCACGAGCTGGAAGATGCCGAGCC
>QHVD01000221.1:0-9127 GCA_003222235.1 Gemmatimonadota bacterium
GAGCTGACAGGATCACAGCTGCAACTCCCGGTTTCCCCACAGCTCCCGCGCTCGCCGCTCACTACCCGGAGCGCGGCCTGCCCGTACTTCTGCTTCACGGCCTGCTTGATCTCGTCGTCGCCCATGTGCTCACCGCTCCTTTTCAACGAACCCCTCAACGACCTTTTTCAGCATGGTGTTCGAACTCCCTAGCCGCAGCACGCGCGGGCGCAACTGCCGGCGTGCTTCCCCGGCTTCACCGCCGAAGCGAACTCGGCGATCCCGTCGAGCGCCCCACGGTTCAACGCGTAATAGACCCAGCGGCCCTCCCGCCGGTCGCTCACGAGCCCCGCGTCCTTGAGCGTCTTCAAATGAAAGGACAGCCGTGACTGAGCCGCATCGAGCACGTCCTGCAGCTCGCACACGCAGCGCTCCCCGTGCGACAGCAGTTGCACGATCTCGAGGCGCGTCTCGTCGGAGAGCGCGTGAAACCACCGCGCCGCCCGGCCGAGCGTTGGCATGGTCGCCGTCGTCATGGACCTAATATATCAAGCAACGTTGATATATCAAGCCCTCAGCGCGCACGACTGGCCCGCCCGTCGGTGCCAGCGCATTATGGACGCATGTCGCGAGCATTCGTCAACGAGGACGCCGGGGGTCCGGAGCGCCGCTACAACCTGCCCAAGCGTGACGATCCGGGCTACGACGCGGCGGCGGCGTGGGCACTGCTCGAAGGCGCGAACGCCGGGGATTCCTACGGTGCCGAGCTGGCCACGGGGTATGGCTGGGGTGAGCCCAGGCTACGGCCGCACGTTGAGCGGATCCTGGCGGACGCGCGCGCAGAGGGAAACGAGCGGCTACAGCAGCTGGCGGAGCGCTTCCTGCGGGCGTAAGGGCGAGCAGCTCATCACGGTCGGGCTCCGCTCTTCGCGCCAGGCTCGAAGCCCAGAACGATCGACTCGACCTCCACGCCGTAACTGCCCGGCGTGACCGTGACGCGCCCCCCAGCCTCGCGCCGCAGGGAGAGCTGCAGCCGCTCCACCCGGTCGAGCCGCGGGCGGTCCGCGCTGCCGCTCCCCCCGGTCCCGACCCCGACCCCGACCCCCCGTCCAGCGGCGGGCCCGACCCAATAATTCCACTCGCCGGGGAACCCTTCGGGGAGCAGGACGCCACGGCCGATGGTGAAGGCTGTAAGAGGCAGCGACCGCTCGCTCCAGGTGCTGTCCACGGAGACCGCCGCGCTCCAGCTCGTACCGTCGTCCTCCATCAGTGTGACGTGCAGGACCTGGTGGGGTCCGAGGCCGCGCAGCCGCAGGTGCAACGCATCAGCGCCGGCAATGGTCTCGTGCCGGGCGCTGATCCGGTCCTTGATCACGAGCGACGCGGTGTAGTCAGCGAGGCCCTCGCCGCTCGCAGTTACGGGCAGCTCGTAGCGGAAGACGGGCTGGCCGGTGACCCCTGAGAAGGGGAGGTGGAAGAGCCCGCGCCGTCCCGCGTCGCCAATGCGGGTGAAGGCGAGGCGCGCCGCGTCCCGGCCGGGGTCGAACAACCGCAACGGCGTCTGTGGGCCGACAACGTCCAGTTTCCAGGACGCCCGGCCGTAGTAGTCCCAGTCGGTCGGCCTCAGGTGCAAGCCGCCAGGGAACGTGACACCAGAGTCCCCACGGAAGAGCGTGATCACGAACTCGTACGGCCCCTCGCGCAGGGCTGCCGCGGGAATCGAAACGGCATACACGTAACCGCCTGCGGGATGCATCGCGAAGCCGCGATAGGAGCCCCCCCCTCCGGCCGTCGGCCGGATGAAGAGAACGCCTGAGTCGGGCGGCGTCCCATCGACGACGCGCGCCTGGAGCTCGGCGTCACGCCCCGCGAGGTATTGTGGCGCGGCCAGCGACTGGACCGACGGGGGAAGTGAATCAGAAGAGGGCGCGTGGTACTCGGGCGTGCCGACGTGGCCGATATGGGCCGGCAGCGCGGCGACGTCCACTCGCCCGGCGGCACTGAGGACGTAGACACCGGGCGTCACCGTGAACCGGCCCGCGGCGGCCTGCTCGGTCCGCGGATTGCCCGCCGCGATCGGCTGCACCGTGAAGGAAGCGCCGAGGTCCGGCAGCGCGAGGGTCATGGGCCAGCGGCGGCTGATCGCGCGCGTCACGACCTTGTCGGGACTGGGCGGTTCGAACGGGTCGCCGACGGGCACGGCGTCGGGATAGACCTCGAGGCGCCAGAGGCCCGGGCGCACCTTGTCCAGGAAGTAGATGCCCTCCCCTTCGTAGGTCACCACACCCGACGAGCCGTAGCCCGCAATGCGACTCAGTGCTGCCAGGTCCGGGGGCGCCGAGCGCGTCGATCCGGCGTACAGGAACGCGTCGCGCGCGACCAGCTCCCCCAGGTCGCCGTCGTAGGAGACGTGGAAGTCGCCGAACCGCGTGTTCTCGGGGTAGCGGCCGTAGGAGCGCAGCCGGGGCAGACGGTGCATCGCTTCGGCGGCGATGATGGCGCTCATCGCCTTGCGTGGCGTGTAGACCAGGTTCAGGTAGTGGGTCTGCCAGCCAAGGTTGCGCGAGGCGGTCTGGAGCATGTCGTAGGCGAACATGGCGGCGAACTGCGCGCCCACCGCGCGGAACGTCCGCGCCATGGCCGGATACATGTACCCGGTGCGCAGGTCGGGGCTGTCGAACTCGTAGACGATGCGCGGCATGCCGCCCAGCTCCGGGCGCAGCATGTCGGGAAAGGTGTCGACCGTGCGGAGGTAGTTCCCTGCCAGCTCGTGGCCGGAGTTCAGGCCCGTAGGGTACCAGCCGAAGGTCACGCCCTGCGCCCGGCTACGCCGGATCGCCGTGGCGATCCTGAAGTCCTGGCTCACGTTGTAGAAGATGAGCTTCCGGCACCCTGTGCTGCGCACCGCGTCGGTGAGGGCGTCGATGTAGCGGATCGAGCCCTCGAGGTCCTCGGGGTGATGCCAGGGCTCGTTCACGAGCTCGATGAAGAGGATGGCCGGCTCGTCCTTGAGGGCCACACCCGTGTAGGGATTCACGTGATCCAGGATCTGGCGCAGGTAGTTCACCTGCGCCGCGATGGCGGCCCGGTCGGTGCCCATGCGGGCCTTGCCGAAGCGTCGGCCGAATCCCGGGGGCAGCGCGGAGCTATCCTGGAGCGCGTCCGGCCAGTTCGAGCTGTAGAGCTGGATCGGGCTGAACAGCATGTAGATGCCGCGCTCGCGCGCGCGGGCGATGAGGTAGTCCAAGAGGTCGAGATGGTCGTTGGCGATCAGATTGCCGGCCGAGTCGGAGGCTTCCCAATCGCCCCAGAAGGTCAGCCGGAGGCCGTCCCAGCCCATGCGGGCGAAGTGGGCCATGTCCTCATCGATCATCTTCTTGCGATCGGCATGTAGATATCCGGCCGCGCGGTAGTCAGAGGCGGTGGGAAGCACGTAATTCGCGCCGAAGAGGCTTACCTCTTTCTGGTTGTCTCGCCAGCGCACCACGCCGTCGTTGTCGATGTACACGGCCCGGTTGGCGGGCTCGGGCGCGGCGCCGGTCGCCCGCTGCGCGTGCGCCGCGGGGGCCGCGACGGCGAGCGAGAGCGGGATCACGATCCCCAGCCGGAGAGTGCGGAAAAACCCCCTGAACACTCCCGACGTGGATTGATTGGACGCCCTGAAGGGCGCCCTCGGCCCGAGCGCGTCCTGAAGGACGCTGGTGCGCCGCCGTCCTTCAGGACGGCCCCGCCGCCGAGGCCGGGCTTCAGCCCGTGCGATCACCGGTTGCAACCCCCTCAACGGCCTGTTTCAGCGCTTTAGGGTGGGAAGTCATCCCGCGACGCGCTCGCCTACCGCCGAATGAGGTCGAGGACGAGACTCTCCCGCGACCCGATCATCGCGGCCTGAACGTAGCCCTGAATCCGCCCGTCGCGGCCCACGCTCAACGGGGCCACACTCCTACCGCCGAGGAGATTCCTTGGCGTATACCTGCCGGGCGGCAGCGCGCCCCGCCCCGAGCCGATCGAGACGTCCGCCACTGGCGTGGCGCCGAGGTTTGCCACCACCAACACGGCATGGTCGCCCGCTCGACGGAGGTAGGCGGCGACTTGGGGGTTGTTCGGCGTGAGGGGTACGAGCGTCCCCGTCGCCAGGGCCTGGTTCTCCCGGCGGAGGTGAATCAGCCGGCGGTACAGATTCAAGAGCGACCCGGGGTCCGCGTCCTCCAGCGCGACGCTTGTGGTCATCGAATCGGGCTGCGGCGCTTCCCATGGGGTTGCGGTGGTGAAGCCCACCCCCGAACGGGGGCTCCCCCCCCACTGCATCGGTGTCCGGATCCGCGGGTCCGGCTTGTCCCCGGTCATCCCGATCTCCTCGCCGTAGTAGATGAAGGGCAGGCCCGGCAGCGTCAGCAGGAGTGTCGCCGCGATCCGGGCGCGGGAGAGGTCGCCGCCCAAGGCGGTCATCACGCGGGTCTGGTCGTGGTTGGAGAGGAACGGCGACCAGCGGTAGGGGGGAAGTGTATCCTGGAGCCGCAGGAAGCCCGGCAGGAGCCCGGCCGCCGATCCCGTGCGGACCACAGAGAGCAGCGAATCGGCGAGCTCGAAGCCGAAGTACGACGTGAGCTGATCGGGGTAGTAGGGCATCATTTTATCGATGTTGCCCCACGCTTCACCGACCGTGTAGGCGTCGGGCTTCACGCTGCGGATGTGCGCGGCGTACTCGTGGAGGAAGGCGTGGGTGCCGGGGCACCCCATCAGGCAGTTTCCTTCCTCCACGAGGTAGGGCACCGCGTCCAGGCGGAAGCCATCCACCCCCATGTTCTGAAGCCAGAATGTGGCGATCTTCTTCGCCTCGTCCCGCACGGCGGGCGTCTCGTAGTTCAGGTCCGGCATCCCGCTCCAGAAGACCCCGTAGTAGTACTCGTCCCGCGCGGGCGAGCGGTGCCAGTCGTCCCCCCCGTGGGGCCCCTTGCCGAGAGGCGACGGGGCGAAGCGGTACCACGTGCGATAGGGCGATGTCGTGTCGTGCAGGGCCGCCTGGAAATAGGGGTGCTCGCTCGAGCTGTGGTTCAGCACCATGTCCACGAGCACCTTGATCCCCCTGCGGTGCGCCTCCGCCACCAGGTGCTTGAAATCGTCATTGGTGCCGTAAGCCGGCTCCACGCGGTAGTAGTCGCTGACGTCGTAACCGTGGTAGCTGGGCGATTGCGCGATCGGCATGAGCCAGATACAGGATGCGCCGAGGTCGCGCTTCGAGGCCGGGTTGCCGTCGTTGATGTAGTCGAGCTTCGCGATCAGGCCGTTCAGGTCGCCGATCCCGTCGCCGTCCGAGTCGTAGAACGAGCGGACGAACACCTCGTAGCAGACGGCGCCGCGCGTCCAGGCGGGGGAGGGCGTCTGCGCCGCCGCACTCGGGGCCAGGGGCGCGACCGTCACGCACAGCACGACCGCTAGTCCGACGGCTTCACCGCAGAGGGCGCCGAGAGCGCAGAGGCTCTTCGTGGTTTTATCGGAGGCCATGCATTTCTCCGCGTTCTGCGATCTCTGCGGTAAGTACCTGAGGGTGGTTCCGGCCCGGGACAATCGCGCCTACATCCGCGTCGCGGCATCGATCGCGATGGCCGAATTAGCCTCGAGGTGGAGCTGGATCGCGCCGGTCGAGTCCACGACGACGGAGGTCCCGGCGCACGACGCGCCCCCGCCGGTACGGCCCCCGGTCAGGATGTCGCAGTACGTGCCCGGCGCCATCCCCGTGGCGACGGTGGCCGTCACCGCGGTGCTCTCCCGGCTGATGGCCACGAAGCCCTGACGCCCTCGCGAGAAGGCGATCGCGTTCGAGCCGTCGTCCCACCAGTGGTTCTGGTCGGTGCCCGCGACGACCTTCCGGAACGCGACCATGCCCAGAATGTACGGGTCGCGATGCTCGCACACCCACTGGCCGATGGTCGCCGTCTCGAAGCTCGAGGCGCAGGTCACGTCGTGGGTATTCCCCGCTGAATCGGAGGGCGGACCCATCGAGTTGCCGGCTGGACAGTCGAACGCGTAGCTCGATAGGATGGAGGGGTAACCGTAGGGCTGCGCCAGCATCCACACGTTCGCGACCCGGAAGACGTGGCCGTCGCGATAGCTGATCCCGCACTGGTGCTGGGTGTCGTGGTTCTGCAAGAAGACCACCGCTTTGTCCGACGGCATCAGGCCCCACGCCAACTGCGAAAACTGGTTTCCGGGGGCCCCGTCGGGGTTGAGTTGGGAGATGTGTTGCCCACCCAGTCCTCGGAACTTGTCGCCGACGCCGACGAACGTGAACTCAGTGATGTCCGCCGCGCCGCCCGAGCGATACGCCTCGCCGAAGTAGTCGCGGGGGGAGAGCGCCTCGCCCGCGCCGCCGCTCACCTCGAGGAAGTAGTACGGAATTGAACGCGCTTCGGCGGTCATCGTGGAGTCCACGATCGCGAGAATACCGTCGAGCTCTACTTGCTGGATGTGCTTCGCCGCGTCGATGCGAAAGCCGGCGACGCCCAGGCGCGCGAGCATGATCAGGTAGTCGGCGATCTTCTGCCGGACCGACGGCAGACCCGTATTGAGATCCGGTAGCGAGAACAGGTCGCAGTCCTGCACGTTCGCCGCGTCCTGGTAGTTCGTGACCGTGCACGGCGGATGGAAGTCGGCCGGGGTGTAGAGCCCCGGGTAGTTGTACCTCGTATAGGCCGTGCCGTTGCTCCCGACGCCGGGACTCGGTGTATTGGTCATGTGGTTGATGACGGCATCCGCGTAGATGCCGACTCCCACCGCCGCGCACCGCTGCACCATGTCCACGAACTCGGGGCCCGTTCCCGAGCGGCTGCGCGCGATGCTGTAGCTCACCGGCTGATAGCGCTCGCTCCAGTCATGGTTGGGCGTAAGGCTGTGCTCCTCGGGCGGCGAGATCTGCACCGCCGTGAATCCCGCCGGACCGAGGACGTGCTCGCACTCGTTCGCGATGTCCGTCCACTTCCACTCGAAGAGGTGGACGAAGACGTCGCCCGCCGCCATGTGGCCGCTCGAGCGGTAGGTCTGGGCGAGCGCCGGGCGCTCGGCCGGGGGCTGACCGGTGATGCCGGGGGAGGTGGAGCTGGGGCACGCCGGGGCGGCGAGCGCGAGCGCCGTTCCAACCAATCGCGCCGAGTCCATGGAGCCGTTCGTCCCGTTGCGCGGCTCGAGCCGCGCCGCCCTCTCCGCGATCAGTAGCCCGGATTCTGCTTCAGGTTCGGGTTGGCGATCAGCTCGTTCGCGGGAAGCGGATACAGATCCCGGGTCGCGGCGGTCGCTATACCAGCCGAGTTCGTGCCGTGCGGGTCCTCGCCCTTCCACGCCCACAGGTACGAGCCCCCCGTGAACAGGCCGTAGCGGATCAGGTCGGTCCGGCGGTGGGCTTCCCACAGGAGCTCGCGTCCCCGCTCGGCCAGGATGAAGGGCAGCGTGAGCTCAGCGTCCGTGATGTCGCCGGACGTGCCCCCGTACGCGCGCTCCCGCAGCAGGTTCACGTAGGTCAGCGCCAGCGCCCGGCTGCCGCCGCCGCCGCGCAGCTGGGCCTCGGCGTAGATCAGGTACGCCTCGCCGAGCCGGAACACCGGGAAGTCGGTGTCAACGAAGACCCGATTCGATCCCGAATCCCCGAGTGACGTCTTGTTCGTGAACTTCGGCGCGGCGATCCCACGGCTAAAGCTGGCGATCGTGTCGACCACGACCGACTGGCCGCTCGTGTAGAAGGTGGAGGCCCGCCCGTCCCCGCTTCCGAAGAGCGCGTAAGCCTCGGGCTTCAGACGTAGCCCGTACCAACCGCCGTCGATACCGTAGTTCCGTGCGTTCATGGACCCGCCGACAGAGGCATGAACCAGGAATGTCACGCCGCCATACGTCTGCGTATGCACTCCATCCTGCGTGATGGCAAAGATGATCTCGGGCGACGTGTTGTTGTCGGCCGTGAACAAGTGCCGGTAGTTGGGATCGAGGGTGTACGTCGAGCCGATGACGGCCTGGGCCTCGGTCAGGGCGCCGGCCCAGTTCGCGGTGCCGGTGTAGACGCTGTCGTTCAAGTAGAGCTCGGCCAGCAGCATGTCCGCCGCCGGACCCGTCGCGCGGCCGTACGTCGCCGCGCCGGGGGCGGGCAGCTGCGCCTTGATGGCGTTCAGCTCGCTCACGACGTAGTTGTAGATGTCTGCGCGCGTGCTCTGCTTCGGCGCGGTGACGCCGATGGCGTCGTTCTCGGTCACGAGGGGGATGTTCCCGAAGAGATCGATCCCGTGCCAGTAGGAGAGGGCGCGGAGGAACCGGGCCTCGGCGCGGTACTGCTGGATCTGGGTCCGCAGCTGGGAGCTCACGCCCCGCGCCGTCAGCTTGTCATCCGTGGTCTGGCGCAGGAACTCGTTCGTCATGCCGGCCTGGAAGAAGATCCGGTAATACATCGCCACCACCATTGCGCTGGACGCCGTCCAGGTCTGCGTATTCATCTCGGGGAGGCCGATATCGTTCCAGGCGATCACCGCCTCGTCCGTAGGCAACTCCTCCGTCTCCCAGTAGAGACGCAGATATTGCGAGAAACCCTCGTCGATCCCCGAAATGTCGGGCTGTCCGGCCGGGCCCGACTGTCCGCTCAGCGCCAGGCCCCCGTAGATCTTCGCGAGGAACGCTTGATACGAGCCCGGGTCGTCGAAGAAGTTGGCGCCGGTGACCGTGCTCTTCGGGGCGACGGTCGCGTCGGTGCAGCCGGCCGTGCTGAGGACCAGAAGCGCGGCGGCGATTCCGAGCGCCTTCCACTGGCGGGTGTCCACGCTTCCGCTCCGTCCGTGAGTCGTATCCATGGTCGTGTCCTCAGAACTGGACGTTTAGCCCGCTCGTGAATATGCGCGAGCGCGGATAGATGTTGTTGTCGATCCCGTTCAACCCGGCCGTCGGATCGACGCCGCTGTACCCCGTGATGGTGAACACGCTCTGCGCGCTGGCGAAGAGGCGCAGCTGTTGGCCTTCCCACGGGAACGTGTAGCCCACCGTGACGTTGTCCATCCGCAAGAACGACCCATTCTCGACATAGTAGTCCGAGAGGTAGTGCGGTTGCAGAAAACCGGTCTGCAGGACGGACGTGCTCAGGTTGTAGGGCGCGCTGCGCGTCAGTTCCACGTAATCCCCG
>QHVD01000221.1:9198-12439 GCA_003222235.1 Gemmatimonadota bacterium
GGACGAGTTGAAGCCCAACATCCAATGCGGTGCGGGGTCGTGGTAGGCCCGGAGGCTGGCCGCGTCGCAGGCCGAGGCGATCGTGTCGGCCAGGCTGATGTACTTACCCTCGACGGGCTTTCCGTTCTGATACTGCTGCTGGCACACGAAGAAGGAGTTGATCGGCTTCCCCGGCTCGAGGACCTGGATTTTGGTCCCCACGCCGCCCGCGACGTCGCCGACCAGGATCTGGCTTGCGCCGACGGCGTTGGGATTGATGCTCAAGAGCTCGTTGGTGTTGTGGGCGGCGTTGAAGCCGGCGGTCCACGAAAGGCCGCCCGGGCCCCCGTCCACGATGCGCGCGCTCAGCTCCAGTTCGACGCCCGCGTTCTTCATCGTGCCGATGTTCGTGGTGACGTAGTTCGACAAGTTGGAGCCGGCCGCGACAGGCACCGTGAAGATCAGGTCGTCGGTGTGCTTGGTGTACCAGTCGAGCGAGCCCGAGAACCGCTGGCTCAGGATGCTATAGTCGAGGCCGACGTCGTACGTGCGGGTCGACTCCCACCTGATGTTCGGATCCACTGCGCTGGGACGGAACGGGCAGATGAACTGGTTCCCGAACTGAACCTCCGCCTTCGCGTTGCACCCCTGGTAGGTCGAGAACTGCAGGTAGTTCCCGAACGCCTGGTTCCCGGTCTTTCCCCACGACGCCCGCAACTTCAGGTCCGAGATCGCCGGGATGCCGCGCATGAACGGCTCGCGCGAGATCCGCCAGCCGACCGACGCCGCGGGGAAATTCCCCCATTGGTTCCCCGGCCCAAAGCGCGAAGAGCCGTCGCGCCGGATGCTGACCGACGCCAGGTAGCGATCGCCGATGTTGTATTCGGCTCTTCCGAAGAAAGAGATCAGCTTGCTCTCGGTGACGGTGTCGATGGGGACGGGTGCAATACCCGTCGGCGGAATGCCGTTGTCGCCCAGGAGGTTGCTGCCGAGCTGAACGGCGGAGATCGATGTGTAGTGCGCACGCGATTGCGAGTACGAATAGCCACCGGTCAGGTTGATGTTGCCGGGCCCGAGGTCCAGCGGCGGCCGATAGTCGAGGTACGTTTCGAGCACCGTGTTCACCTGACTGGGCGTGGTGCGATAATAGCTGCCGTCGGTGCCGTTCTTAGTCTCGAAGTGGATGTTATTCGGGTAAAAGGTCACGCGATTCACGTCCGTGACGTCGTAGCCGAGATTGACCGTGCCCGTCAATCCCTTGAGAGGCGGCAACGAGGAAAAGTCGTACCTCGCCTGCAGGTTGCCCACGCTGCGGTACGTCGTGCCGTGGTCCCTGGCGAGATTCAAGACCTCCAGCGGGTTGTCCGCGGAGGTCAGCGGGTTGCCCGCCGCCCAGTTGGCGTAGCCCGTGGCGCTCGTCGAGTCGTAGACCGGCTGCGTCGGCCCCATCTGGGCGGCGTTGTAGAGGACGCCGTTGGGCGTGTACTGGTCCAGCGTGCGCGAGCCCTTCAGGTTGGCGCGCAAGTCCAGACGGCCCGTGTAGAGCTGCTGGTCGTAGCCCACGCCTAACGAGATCCGCTCGGCGGTGCTGCCCTTGAGGATGCCGTCCCGGTTCGCGTAGCCGAGCGACAGACGGTAGCTGTTGTTGCTGCCCGCCCCGGAGAGGGCCACGTCGTGCTGCTGGCCCATCGCGGTATGGTCCACCAGGTCGAACCAGTTGGTGTTCGCATTGAGCAGCAGGCTGTCGTTCTGCGGCGCGTACTGCAGTACGGCGGCCCGGAACTGCGCCGCGTTCAGCATCGAGGGCAGCCTCGTGACGGATGCGGCGGACACGCTGCCGCTGTACTCGACCCGCGGCCGCCCCTGTCCCGATTTCGTGGTGATCAGCACCACGCCGTTGGAGGCGTTCGCCCCGTAGATCGCGGCGGCCGCGGCGTCCTTGAGCACCGTGATGCTCTCGATGTCCCCCGGATTCAGGAAGTTGAGGGGGTCGCGGCCGGCAGAGAGGCCCCCGCCCGAGCCGGTGCCCAGCGGCACGCCATCCAGGACGTAGAGCGGCTCGCTGCCCGCGTTCACCGACGCTTGACCGCGGATGCGGATCGAGAGACTGTCCCCCGGACCGTTGTTGTCCACGACCTCGACGCCCGCGACCTTGTTCTCGATCAGCTGCTGTGGGCTGAGGATCGTGCCGGTGTTGAAGTCCTTGGACGTGACCTGCGCGACGGAGCCGGTGATGTTGCCCGCGCGCTGCTCACCATAGCCGACGACCACGACCTCGGACAGGCGCACCGCCTGGGCCCTCAGGGCGAGATCGACGACGACCGTGTCGCCCCCCACGACGGTGACCGCCTGCGCCGCCGGCGCGTATCCGATCATTCTCGCGCGCGCTGAGTCCGTGCCCGCGGGCACCCCCGTGATGACGTAGCGGCCGTCCGCCTGGGTCAGCGCGGCGCGGCTCCCGACCGTGACCGTGACCGCCGAGAGCGGCTGCTGCGTCGCGGCGTCGCTGACGCGTCCGCGGATCGTGCCGGTGGGCTGCTGCGCGCCAAGCGACGCCATCTCCAGCACCGTCAGGAGCGCACCGCTGACGTACCGTAGTCGTTTCATGGACGTCCTCTCTGGTTGCTTTGCAGATTCCGTCCCGTTCGGGAACGATGACATCGGGGCGACTGCACGTTCACATATCGCCCGGGGGCGATTGTGTCAACTTCGCGCTTCCTTTGCCGCCCGCACGGTGTTGCAGTGGATCTCCACGGTGTCGTCCGCGCTCAGCGCGTAGCCCCCGGCGAGCGAGACCGCTACCGCCACACCCGCGTTCGTCGCACGCTCAAAGACCACCTCGTCCCGCCGGCGCAACCCCTCGAGCGTGAGTCCCAGACCGCCGAGCTGGTCGAACCGGTACGGGTCCGCTCCCGCCAGATTGAGTACTAGGTCGGGCCGGTGCCGGGCGAGGATCTGCGGCAGGTGCTGCTCGAGGAGCGCCAGATACTCGGCATCTCCGGTCCCATCTTCCAAACCGATGTCCATGTCGCTCGGCGGCTTCCAGGCCGGGTAGTTGTGCTGCTGGTGCATCGAGAAGGTGAAGACATCGGGATCGCCCTGGAAAATCGCGGCCGTCCCGTTGCCGTGATGCACGTCCAGATCGACGACTGCCGACCGCCGGATGACGCCCTCCCGTAGGAGCGTGCGAATCGCAATCGCGACGTCGTTGATGAGACAGAACCCCTCGCCATGATCGGGGAACGCGTGATGAAAGCCGCCG
>QHVD01000470.1 GCA_003222235.1 Gemmatimonadota bacterium
CTGTCTGGCGCTTGCCGCCTACCTGCGCGAGGGGCTCCTCCGGCACCGCGGGGTCGGGGCGGCGATGACGGTGGGGTTCGTCGGCCTGAGCATTGTCCAGTGCGTTGCTCTCACGGCGCCGACGCGGGATGCGTTTGGCGAACAGCGGCGTGCGATCGCCGTCCTGCGCGACTTCCCCGAGGAGCCCGTTTGGTGTGACGACTTCTTCTCCTTCCGCCTCATGAGCTTCGCGCGCAGCTCGTAGGAGGCGCACCGGGTGCGTCTAGTGCGGGTCGACGATCCCGTGCGCCAGGCCCTGTTCGCGACCATCAAGGACGGCATCGTGGTGACGGGTGGCTCGTCGCTTCCCTGGTGGGGCTGCCCGCGCTGCACCGCCAACCTGGGCGCCTTGGCGAGGCGCGCCGGCGGCTCGACGCGCTGCCAGGCGTGGCATCTGCGGGCGCCAGATCGTGAGCGCGGCATCGCCCGAAGACGAGCGCGATGGCCCGATCGCTTCTCGCCGCCTCACCCTGGGCCGCGCAAGGGCTCGCCGCGGTCTTCGTGGTCGCGACGGGGCCGCTGCTGGTGCGCGCCCGGAGACTCCCTGCCGCGCCGGATGCCGAGCCGCAGCCCGCGACGTGCCTTCTTGGAGCAGGTTCTCGCCTCGCGCGCCTCACTGTGAAATCGCGCACTCCGGGGATGTTAGCGCTCCGGGGATTGACGACGCCGTGGCCCGGGCGCTAAGGTATCGGCACGAACATCATCTCGACGGAATCCACGCAGGTAGGACACCATGAATGACAGGTCACGACTCGTGAGCCGCGCTTTGCTTCCCTTCGCTGTCGTGTTCGCTTTGTCTACCGTTGGATCGCTGGGGACCGCGGCCAACGCACCACTGAGCGCCCCGACGATCGTCGTTCCGTACGGAGCCTCCGAATACAAGTACCAAGTGGTGTCTGTCGATGACGGCATCGGTTTCGAACGACCGGACTTCGACGATTCAGCATTCGCCGTCGGTGACGCAGGTTTCGGTAGCCGCGAAGGGTACTGCGAGCTCAACAACACGGGCGACGTCAGAACGGAGTGGCCGGTGGAAACCGATCTGCTGGTGAGAAAGCCATTGGACCTGCCGGCCGGGACGACCGATGTGGTAGTCTATGTCGCCGTCGACAACGACGTGCAGGTTTTCATCAACGGCTACGATGTCTCTGACGGGCTTCAGTTTCACGAGGGATGCCCCAGCCTGGGCAGCTTCAGCTTCGCGGTGCCCGACAGCCTCTTGCAAGTGGGCACCAACCTGCTCGCCGTGCGCGCGAGGGATCGGGGCGTTCTCGCCTACCTCGACCTCGAAGTGACGCGACGATCTCGACTCAGACTGGGATAAGCCCCAATCCCAGATAGCCTCAGTGCGCCTCGGACGCCCGCTGCTGCGTCTCCGATCGGGTCCCGGTCGCGCAATCACTCGCAAAGGCACCCGCGGCCAGCGGCGCCACCCCCTCTCCCTCCGGTCGTACCTCGAACAAGAACCTCGACTCGTTGACCACCCGGAAGTAGTCGATCCGAATTGGGTGCCACCCAGCCTCCAGGTTCATCGTCGCCGTCGCTTTCCTCGCCGACCCTGGAGCCCAGTCGGCGAAAAGCAAGTGATCATCCAGGAAGACCCGACATCCATCGTCGAAAGTTGCGTCGAACCGGTATTCGCTCGTCTGCTCCGCCCACATGTAACCGGTCCATCTGAGCGAGAAATCAGAGCGCCACTCTCCCGAGTAGGGCACGCTATTCTGAAAATCGAAATCCAATACGGCGGGCACCTCTCGCTCGTCCACCGCCAGCAGCTGTTCCGTTCCCGCGAATGTCGTCAGCCTGAGCGTGCCTCGTCTCAGCTGCGCGTCGTCCGCTGGCTTCCTTCGAAACGCGACCGTCTCGTTCCGCCAATTCTCCATCGCTTGCGCCGCGTTTTGAACGGACACAAGGTAGTAGGCCGTCGTCTCGTGCGACACGGGATCCCCAACTTCCCACGACCCGATCCTGGCGCCCGGCGCGGACATCAAGAACTGCCTGACGGTATCCCCATAAGGGGACGCGGGGCTGATGATGAAGTTTACCGGCATGCGGCGCGCGGCCTCCCGCGCGAGCACACGCTCGACGTTCCCCATCACCGTCGTCAAAGCCTGTCGCGAGAAATGCTGCTGCGCCTCAAAGTTGAGGGTGGCATTCGGCTGTGCGATGCTCGGGTTGGCGGGATTAAAGAATGTCAGCCGGTACGTGGTGCGTGGGGCCAAAACGTACGCCATGCCCGGCGACCGCAGCTTCTTGATGCTGCGTGCCAACGCCACCTCCTGAGTGGCATAGAGATCGCGTAGCGCCGCATTGTCGTCGTGACTGAAATACGCCGCGACAGAGTGTACCAGGCCTCCGCCAATCAGGATCGTCAACAGCGCACGGACGGCTCTCCCTTCCATGGCCTTCTCGACCGTCGCGAGACCCATGCCGAAGAGGAGGAAGATTATCGGCATGGCGTTCATAACTCGGTAATCCATCACGTACGCAGCGAGATTGACGGCAACGGTGAGGGCCGAGACCAATAGGGCGAGCACGTGCTCTGGTCGCCTCGGACGGAGGACGGCGACGGTCAACCCCACGACGATCAACGGAAGCTGCCAGGGCG
>QHVD01000471.1:0-2416 GCA_003222235.1 Gemmatimonadota bacterium
CTGTGGACCTCGGACGTCGTCTCGAGCATCGGCACATGGATGCACGATGCCGCGGCCGCCTGGCTGATGACGCTGCTCGCGCCCTCACCGCTGATGGTCTCGCTGGTGCAGGCGGCCAACACACTTCCCCTGTTTCTGCTCGCCCTTCCCGCGGGCGCCCTGGCCGACGTCCTGGACCGGCGACGCATCTTGCTCGTCACTCAGGTGTGGCTGTTCCTGATGGCGGCGTTGCTGGGTGTGCTGACGGTCACCGGCGTGGTCCAACCATGGATGCTCGTCGTGATCACGCTCGCCATCGGCGCGGGAAGCGCAATCGACATCCCAGCGTGGCAGGCGATGATTCCCGAGGTCGTGCCGCGGGAGGAGCTGCCCGCGAGCGTGGGGCTGGGAACCGTCGCGATCAACATCGCCCGCGCCGTCGGACCGGCCATCGCCGGCGTGATCATTGTCGCGGGCGGACCGGGGCCGGTGTTCCTCATCAATGCCGTGTCGGTGCTGGGCGTCTTCTTCGTTCTGTGGCGGTGGCGGCGCGAGTCGCGCCGTGCCACGCTGCCCGCAGAGCGTCTGGCGTCCGCCGTGCGCGCCGGCCTGCGGTATGTCCGTTACACGCCGGCGCTCCGGTCGGTCATCGTCCGGACGGCCGCTTTCGTGCTGTTCGCCAGCGCGCTCTGGGCGCTCCTCCCGCTCGTCGCGAAGACATCGTTAGGACGCGGCCCCATCGCGTACGGTGCCCTCGTTGGATGCCTCGGCCTGGGAGGACTGCTCGGCGCCGCGCTCTTACCCACCTGGCGGAGGCACCAGTCGACGGACGCGATCACGGCGCTCGCGACCGTGCTGTTCGCATTCGGATGTCTCGCGCTGGCGTGGGTAACGCACTTCGGCATGCTGCTCGGCGCGATGGTCATCGCCGGCGGCGGATGGCTCACAATGGTGTCGACCCTGATTCTGGCGGCGCAGCTCGGGGCGGCCCAGTGGGTACGGGGCCGCGCGCTCGCGGTATCCACGCTGACGCTGTTCGGGTCTTTCGCGATTGGCGCGTTGCTGTGGGGAGTCGTCGCCAACGAGCTCGGCATCAAATTGGCGCTCACGGCGGCCGGCGGTGGCCTGCTGCTGGGACTCGGCCTGATGCCTCGCTTCCGCCTGGCCGTCACTGAAGCCGTTGATTTGGACCCATCTCGCAGCTGGTCGGCCCCGGTGGTGGCGGGACACCTCTCCGCCGATGCGGGGCCTGTGCTCGTAACCGTCGAATACACGCTCGAGCCTGCTCGGCGCACTGCGTTTGCCGCCGCGCTGCGCCGCCTGGTGCGACCGATTCGCCGGCGCGACGGAGCCGTGTTTTGGGAGCTGTTTGTGGACTCGGCGAACCCCCATCGCTGTGTCGAGTGTTACCTGGTCGAAACGTGGGCGGAGCATCTGCGGCAACACGATCGGTTCACCAAATCGGACCGCGCGGTGCAAGACGCCCTCCGGACCTTTTACACCGGCAGCGAACGCGTCACGCACTTCGTCGCGTTGTCGCCCCTCGACCCCTGACCACCTCACTCTTCGTCTTCGGCCGCCGCGTCCCGGAACTCCTGGCCCAGCGGATGCCGCCGCCAGAGGATCAGGACCGTAAGGATCGCTCCGACGATATTCCCGCCGAGGATCCGGTACCAGGCGAGCGCGCCGAGGCCCATGTGCGACAGGATCGCCGACAGCATCACAAACCCGAATTCGAGCAGGAAAAACGCCAGCGCCGCGCCGACGATCAGGCTGGCCTCTCGCGCCGCCGCGTGGACGACGCTGACCGCGACCACCCCATACGCCAGGCACAGCAGGTAGTGCAGCGTGGTGAAGCGCGCTACGCCCCCGAGCACGGCAAACGTCCGGAACGGTTCACCCACGATGGCGTCAACCAGCGCGATCCACGCCCAAATACCGGTGCCGACGAGCGCGCCGAGGAGGGCGCCCTCGCGGAGAGTGCCGTGACGCCTCGCGGTCATTGGAGGAAATGCACGATTGCCGAGACGGTGGCTGTTGGGTTTTCTTCCATCAACCAGTGCCCGGAGTGGGGAATGACGACCTCTTGGACGTTCGTGGCGGCGGCGCGCATCACGACGGCCATCATCGGGCCGAACGACTTCTCTCCGCCCACGGCCAGCACCGGCATCGGCAGCATGCCCTTCGCCACAAACGCCCTGTTGTCGATGGCGTCCTGATCGAAGGCCTTGAACTGCTCGAAGCCGGAATGCATCGCCCCCGGAAGGGCGTAGAGCCTGGCGTAGTGCCGGCGTGAGGCTTCGTCGAAGCTCTTCGGATCGGCCGAGAACTCGTTCCAGAAGCGGTCGAGGTAGATCCGCTCGCGCCCCTTGACGAGCCGCTCCATATCCGGGCCGCCGAAACGGAAGTGCCACAACAGCGGGCTCTTCAGGATCTC
>QHVD01000471.1:2445-4112 GCA_003222235.1 Gemmatimonadota bacterium
GAGGAGGGCGAATTTCGTTACGCGCTCGGGCTGCTCCGCCGCGAAGGCGTAGCCGACCATGTTGCCGATGTCGTGGGTGACGAGCTCGACCTTGTCGACCTTGAGGGCGTCGAGAACCCCGGCGACATCGCCGGCCTGTGTCTTCTTGTCGTAGCCACCGGCGGGATGAGAGGAAAGGCCCATGCCCCGCAGATCGGGCACGATCACCGTGTGGTCGCGCGCCAGCCTGGCGGCGAGCGGCGCCCACATGTCGCCCGTCTCCCCATAGCCGTGGAGCAGCACGACCGCCGGCCCCTGGCCGCCGACACGCACGAAGATCTGCGCGCCGTTCGCGGAAATCGTTCGAGTCTTGAAGCTCGCCGGGAAGGGCTGGACCTGGGCGACCGCTGGCGTCGCCAGCAGCACAAGGCGTACCATGGTGAGGACAATTGCTCGCATCGCGGACTCCGGTGTGATTCGTTTATGAGCCGTCGACTTCTACGACAGCGTTGGCAAAGGCCCGCGGGGCTTCGTGCGGCAGATTGTGCCCGACACCACCCTTGATGAGTCGGTGCGCATATTTGCCAGAGCCTGGTTCATTGCCCCGCCGCCTTTTCGATCAGTCGCGCAACGTCGGCCGGGTGCGAGAGGAACGGGACGTGACTCGACTTGACCTCGGTCGTTTTCGCTCCCATGCGCTTCGCGTAGAATCGCTCCAGGTCGGGATTGATGGCGCGATCGTCCTGCGCGACCAGGTACCACGACGGGATGGTCTTCCACGCCGCCTGGTCCGGCGCTGCGCCGAACACGCTGCCAATGATCGGCTTCTGTGTCGCGGCAAAGACGCGCGTCTCCACCTCGGGCAGATCGGCGGCAAAGACCGTATGGAACTGCGCGGGGTCGACGTACAGGAACCCGGCCTTATCGGGCCGGAGCGCCGCGCCGAGCGGGGCCGGATACTTGTCGCCGAACGCGCCGATCGCCTCGCCGACCTCGGGCGCGAACGCCGCGATATAGACCAGCGACTTCACGTTGGAACTCCCGGCCGCGGCGGCGGTGATCACCGCCCCGCCATACGAGTGCCCGACGAGGACCACTGGTCCCGTTTGCGCATCGACGACGCGCTTCGTCGTCTCGACGTCCGCGGCCAGCGAGGTGAGCGGATTCTGCACCGCGATCACGCTATAGCCGTCGCGCTGCAGGATGGGGATCACCTTCTGCCAACTCGACCCGTCGGCGAACGCGCCGTGGACGAGCACGATCGTCGGCTTCTGCGCCCCGCGCACCTCCCTCGCCGTCTGTGCCGAGGCAGCAAGCGGGTATAGAGCGACCGCAACGCCGATCGCGGCGACCCTCATCAGCGTTCCCGGGGTACTTGCCATTTGAGACCTCCCTAGAGCGTTTCTGAATCCAGAAAGAGCGACGCCTGTCGCACGAACGAGTGATGGAACTGGGACAGCGACCCGTGCCCGGCGTCTGGATACGTAAGCAGCATGGCTCGCGGCAGATGCTCCGCCAGCGTGTAGGAATTCTTGACCGAGATCATCTGATCGAGGACGCCGTTCACGACGAGACACGGCTGCGTGATTCGGCGGAGCTTCGCGAAGCGCTCCCCGCCGTCGCCGCGCTCCCACGCACGGAACGCGGTGAGCTGCGCGGCCGGGACGTTCGGACCCGACAGAGGCTCG
>QHVD01000472.1 GCA_003222235.1 Gemmatimonadota bacterium
GATGAGCTGCCGCAGCTCGTCAACGTGTTGCGCGGCGACATGAACGTCGTGGGCCCGCGCCCCGAGCAGCCAGCGATCTTCGTCTGCCTGCGCGAGCAGATCGAAGGATACCAGCGCCGCCAGCGGGTGCGGCCCGGGATCACCGGGTGGGCGCAGATCCACCAGGGACACGACATGTCCGTGGACGACGTGCGGCGCAAGCTCGCCTACGACATCGAGTACATCCGCTCGCAATCGGCTCTCGAAGACCTGAAAATCATCCTGCGCACGCTCCCCGTGATGCTCCTGGGGCGCGGCGGCCGGTGACGTAACTACTCCTATCGTCTAAGAAGCCCCTACTGAAAGTCAGAGTGGTCTCTATCGCACCGGCGATTGTTTGTGCCCGCGCGCACAGGCATCGTGTGCATCCGGCGCCGGCGCTCGTGTCGGTTGCCGCGTCTCTCGCATGGAGGTTGGCCGTGAACCGCACCGTTGCGTTGTCCCTGACCACGCTGCTCCTGCTGGTAGCCTGCGACACGGGGCCCGAGCCCGGCATAACGGGAATCTCCGCAGTCGTGGTGGCCAACCTTCCCAGCAGCGTCGGGCTGCAACAGTGGGAGACGAAGCCGGCAGCAGACTTCGTCAACGGCAACCTTGGCGCCAACAACTCGGATTACTCGGAAGGGGAGAGCGTACCGTTCCAGCTGGATGTCGGCGGATTGTCGACCGCAGGGAATCCCTACACCTTCTCCATCTGCCGGGACTTTTCGAACGGGACCAAACGCGGCTATCTGTTCCTGGCCTCCTTCAACACCAGCCGCGCGGCAGACCCCGGTGGTACGATCACATCCACGAGCGGCCCGATCAGCGGTGTCAACGAAAGGGAGACGATCATATCCATCAATAGCAGCGGTGCCGCAACGGCTTTCGTACTCTGGGGTGGGCACCTCGCCTCGCCGATTGACATATTTGAAACGCAGCAGGTGGGCGCGGGCAACGGTGCGGCCTCTTTCCCGGGCTCCAGCCTGCACATGTCTCTGCTTTCGCCCAGCAAGGACCGCTCGATCAACCCCGCGGCGATCATTCAGCTGGCGACGATCACGGTTCAGAAGATCGTCGACCTGGGCTCGGCGACTCCCGACAAGTTCTGCTTCAACATCAGCGCGAACCCGAACAGCGAGACGCTGCCCAAGTGCCCGCCGAGCGGGGGGAACAGCGTGACGTTCTTGAGCTTGCCGACGGGCAGCTACACGATTACCGAAACGAGTCCGGCGGACTATGCGTTTGCTTCCGGGTCGGGCACCAACTGCACGTTCAGCGGGAGCACCGCGACGGCGAGCGCCACCGCCGCGACGACGCCGACCAATGCGACCTGCGTGTTTCACAACGGGCTCCGGACAGGGACGCTGCGGGTCAAGAAGCACGTGGTGAACGACAACGGCGGTGCGAAATCGGCCGCGGACTTCCAGCTGCACGTGAAGAGCGGCGTCACCGAAGTGACCGGGAGTCCCGCGGCAGGCTCGGAAACGGGAACCGTATACACGCTGACCGTCGGCAGCTATGTCGTCAGCGAGGACGGGGCTCCGACCGGGTACGCACAGACCGGCTTCAGCGGCGACTGCAACAGCACCGGGGCAGTGACGGTGGTGGCAGGGGCGGAGAAGACGTGCACGATCACCAACGACGACGTCGCGGCGCAGCTGACCGTGATCAAGCACGTGGTGAACAGTTTCGGTGGCACGGCGACGGCGGCGGACTTCACCATGAGCG
>QHVD01000222.1 GCA_003222235.1 Gemmatimonadota bacterium
GCGCCGCCTGGTACTCGCCCTCGGCGGCGATGATCTTGGCGCGCCGCTCGCGCTCGACCTCGGCCTGATGGGCCATCACGCGTCGCATCTCCTCGGGCAGATCGATGAACTTGATCGCCACCTGCACGACCTTGATGCCCCACGGCTCGGTGTGCTGGTCGATGATCGACTGCAGGTTCGCGTTGATCTTCTCCCGCTCGGCGAGGAGCTGGTCGAGCTCCGCCTCGCCGCACACGCTGCGCAGCGTGGTCTGGGCATTCTGGGACGTGGCGAAGAGTAGTTCTCGACCTCGACCACCGCCCTGTTCGCGTCGATCACGCGGAAGTAGAGCACCGCGTTCACCTTGAGCGACACGTTGTCCCTGGTGATCACGTCCTGCGAGGGTATCTCCATGGTGATCGTGCGAAGGTCGATGCGCAGCGCCTTCTCAATGCCGGGGATGACGTAGACGATCCCGGGCCCACGCGCGCCGACCAGGCGCCCCAGCCGGAAGACGACCGCGCGCTGGTACTCGCGCAGGATCTTGAGCCCGCTCAGCACGAACGCCACCAGGATTGCGATTGCGGCCCACGCACCAAGCATCGCTGCCTCCTTTCAGCGGCTCTCGGTCGGGCACGCCGCGCCCGAGTGACCTTTGAGAGCCCCCCGGCGATTCGCTTTCCCAGCGCGGGAGTGTATCACCTGGGTCGAGATGACCACGCGCAACGACGAACCCCAGGCTTCAACTTGCCACGAGGATCCCCAAGGACCTCCAGCACAGACTGAGGCTCCATTGCGTTGAGACGGAGACGTCGCAGATGGATTTCGTGACTCACGCCCTCCGCGAGAGGCTCGACCGCCTAGGCACCCGAACGCTCGGGGCCCGCAGGCGCGAGAAGCCACCCGCAGCGTAGGATACTCGGCGGGCCGATACGCCTCGGCGGATGGCGCCTGATTCGATTCGTGAGGGCATGAGCGAGCTGGGCCGCATGGAACGGGCAGACAAGTGGGGTGGATAATCGAACGGTGCCGGAAGACCGGCGAGCCAGGCCTGTGGCAACGGTCGCCAGCCGCGAGACCCCGAACCCTCGCGGCCTGTATGGCGGACTTGTCGGAGCGTGCACCCATGAACGATAGCCGGCTGTTCATGTTCCGCATGAGGAACCTCGAAACCAATCAGAAGGTGACCTGGCCGATATCCGCGCCAAACTGAACGACTACCCAACGTAGCACACCCACGCCGTCAGCTTAGGATCCTGCGCCGCTCCTTGGGAATGCGCGGTACAACCCTCTGCCCGGCGGTCTTGAGCGCCCGACACGACGGCCACCAGGACGAGGATGGCCGCACAGTACGATGCCGCGCCCAGCTCGCTCGCCGCACGCGCCGTGAGATGAGCGTGGCGCCGCGGTCAGAAGGTTAGCTTGCCGAAGGTGGCCGGGTTCCCGATCACGTCGCGCTCGATGTACTGGATGAACCTTGGCGCGGTCGTCAGGCGCTGCTGCCACTCCGCGTTCGATGACGACGAGACCAAGGTCTCGTACGCGGTCTCGCCCGGGTAGCGGACGTGGGGGTCGAGGGGCGCAATGTCGGCCAGGTACGCCCGCAGGTCGGGTGGGAACTGGGACCATAACCCGATCCGATGCGAGAGGTTGACGATCCTGTGGGTCTCAAAGGACGGGGGTAGGCAACCGTAGTGCTCAACGATCACGGCCTTCACCGCGTACTCGGCCGACATGAAGAGGGCACCCGCGCCCGTGACATCCATCGAGGAGATGTCGTTGAAACGGCTTTGGGCAGCACCGAAGCTGCCCCGACTCTCGTTCAACCAGCTCGCCGTTTCGGGTTGCACCATCGCCGTACCTTCCGATCAGCTTGGGCGGTGGTGAGCGGGTCGTCAACTCGACCGCAACGCCGGAACGGGGCGGGCTGCCGTACCTCAACGCCGTGCTGCCCGCCGAGGACCGGCTCGCCGCCACCCGCGTGGTCCGCGATCTCGGTGCCCTGCCGCCCGACGCGATCCTCTACCTCCTCGCCCAGCCCCTCCTCGACCTGGCCAGCGATCACCTCATGCGGGACCGGGACCTCACGGAGCGGTACGAGGAGCGTTTCGAGGTCGAGGACAGCGACAAATGGATGGCCGCGATGGCGGAATACAATCGCGAAGCCGACGCGATCACCGCCGCCCTCTTTCGCGCGCAGGGGGAGGCGGGGCTGGCGCACCTCTACCTCACGGATCGGCCCACCTTCGACCGCCGGGTGGAGCGCGGCCGGCAGCATTTCTACGGGCCGCCGAGCGGCGCGCACGCCGCCTATCTGCGGTCGAAGGGCATCATCGACTGACCTGTCATCGAATTGCGCAAAGCGCTGTGGGCGCGTTGGAGCCTTCTCTCCCGTGATCCAGCCCGTCGCCCTGGTTCCTGTATCAGAAACCCCGCAAGGGCCTTTTCCAGCCTTTTGCGGACATCCTCTGGCGCAGTCCGTGCCGGCAGCTGCGGGCCCGGTTCAGACGCAGCGGTAGGTCATCTCGTCGAGCGGCCATCGGGCGGGTGACATCCGTGATTGACGGATGGCGGATCGCGTGGGACGGTCAGCCCTCTTCGCCATTGGGGAGCTGGACAAAGGAGGACGCCTTGCGCTTTCCGGCCCGTGGGCTTCTGGCTGCCGGCCTTTCCCTTTCCTTCCTGCTCGCGACCGCCTCCTTGGGTAGAGCAGCCTCGCCGATGACAACCGCCACGCTCGCCGCAGTCCGCTGCGGCGACGTGAACGGGGACGGGGTCGTCAATATTGGCGACGCGCTGGTCGTGGCCGAGTTCGACGTGGGGGTCCGCCAGTGTAGCCAGCTCACCCACCCCGAGGCGTGCGACGTCAACGGCGACGGCGCCTGCAACATCGACGACGCCCTCAGGATAGCGCAGTGCGACGTGGGGCTGATCAGCTGTGCGTTCACCTGCAGGCCGTTTACGTGTCCTTCGACCACCTCGACCACCGCCAGTACCACCACGACCACGCTACCGGGGACCTGTACCGGCGCCTGCCCCATCCACACGGTGTTCCTCATCCTGATGGAGAACCACGACTGGTCGAGCATCAAGGGAAGCCCGTCAGCTCCGTACATCAACGACATCTTGCTGCCGATTGCCTCGCACGCGGAGCAATACTACAACCCGCCGGGCGTCCACCCGAGCGAACCTAACTACCTGTGGCTCGAGGCCGGGACGAACTTCGGCATTCTCAACGACAACTACCCCTCGAGCAACCACCAGAGCAGCACCAGCCACCTCGTCAACCTGCTCGAGGCGGCCGGGCTCTCCTGGCGGGCCTACCAGGAGGACATCAGCGGCGCCGCCTGTCCGCTCACCAATTTCAGCTTGTACGACGTCAGCCACGACCCGTTCGTGTTCTTCGACGACGTCACCCAGAACAACAACCCGAGCGCACCGCGCTGCCTTCAGCACGTGCGTCCCTACGCGGAGCTCCAGACGGACCTCATCAACGACACGGTGGCACGCTACAACTTCATCACGCCGCACCTGTGCCACGACATGCACAACACCTGCGCCCCGCTGAACGATCCCGTGCGGCAGGGCGACGTCTGGCTGTCCACGGAGGTGCCCAAGATCCTCGCGTCCCAGGCGTACGCCCACAACGGCGTGCTCTTCATCCTCTGGGACGAGGGCGGGAGCGGCGGCGGCCCGATCGGCATGATCGCGCTCTCGCCCAAGGCCAAGGGCGGGGGGTACGCGAACACCATCCACTACACGCACAGCTCGACGCTGCGCACGATCGAGGAGATCTTCGGCGTGACCCCGATGCTGGGCGACGCGGCGAACGCCACCGACTTGCGCGACCTGTTCGTCAGCTTCCCATAAACAGTTCGTGGAGGCCGGAGCATGAGTGAAGGCTGGTAGGGCGCCAAGGAGACCGCCCCCCGCGGCCGAGGTCGCGTTGGACCGCATCCCCGAACTCGTGAGCGAGATGGAGCGGCTGCGGGGCGGTGGGCGCGACTGACGTGAGACGCTACTACGACGACGAAGGTAACGATGCCGTCGTCTACCTCGGGGAGCCGATCCACGCAGGGTACACGCTCATCCCGCGTGCCCGCCTCGTCGGCGTGACCAGCCCCTGGAGCACGAGGGGGTGGAAGTGGGCGCACCCCGAGTTCTGCCGGCCGATGGGAGCCACGCAGGGCGCGCCCCGGATCGCTCACGCCGCCCCGGCTACCGCCTGGCGTTTCACCGCACCGCATCTTGCGCGGTGACCGTCGCTGACGCTAGCGCGGCGCAGCGGAGGGAACATGGGGCCGGGTCAGCGGAAACCATGGGATGACGGGGGACACCAAGGGCGCGGAGTCGCCGCCCGAACGGACGGGCATACACGCGACGGCGGCCCGGCGGCTGGGCAGCCCCTTCCCAGCGGCGGCCGAGGCGATCCTCTATCGCTGGGCGGTCGAGCGGGACACGGCGGTCAGCGCGGGGGAGATCGACCAGGTGTGCGCGTACCTCCGACAGCGAGCGTCAGGACCACGCCGCTCCCCGACGGTCGCTTCACGTTGGACGGGGCGATCACCGGCACGGTGGAGCGGGCGGGGCTGGTCTTGGCGGCCTTGCGCGCGTTTGTCCAGGCACGGCTGGTCGCTCGTGGTCGCTGAGGACCGGCCCAATCGCACTACCCACCGCATTGGGCGTCGGGCATCCCCAACCTCCTGGGCGAGATCGAGCAGGCTGTGAGACGTGGTTGTGCGGCGGCTCCTCGGTAACAACGAAGTGCCTGAGCAACACCCCGCGCGTCTCGGGCTGCACCGTGTTCGGGTGGGCGGCCAGCAGGTGATCGCGGAGTAGGCACTCCTCCTCGTCACCGATCACGTCGGCGTCCAGCACGTCGCACGGCGGGCGGAGCGGTGAGGGAGACTGATCTGATCGTTGGACCCCACAGCAGCGAAGCATGGCGTTCACGCCCTGCATCTCGTACCCTTCGGAACGGAGAACGTCGCTAGCAGCGGCGCTGTTTGGTAGTCTCCATGGGGTTTCACCGATTATGATAGGTTGAGGTAGGTCGAGGATCGAGGCGGACGAGCAGGAGACGGCGACAGCCGAGAAGGAGAAGCTCGGCACGGTGGGGACGTGATGACCGATCCAAAGACACCCGAGACACTCTCGCTAATGCTTGCGGCCCAGCAAAACGCCAGAGCCGAATTGGATTTCGTAATACGGCCTCAAATCGAGCACCTCCGAATGAGCTACGACGCGTCCACCAAGTTTGCCGATCAAGCGATTAAGAGCGGCTTCGCGTTGAACGGCGGCGGACTCGTTCTGCTTTCGGGGTTCGCGGCCCTGTTCAAGGTGGACCCAACGCTTGCGGTGAAGGAGATCGTAGTAACAGTATCCCTTTTGATCTCTGGCTTGATTTGCGCGTCTGTAACCTCGTTTTTGGCATACCGGAGCGCCAGAGTCGGAGTGGACATTGCGAATCACCGCATTGCAGGCTCGACTCTGATTCACCTCAACGCCGGTAAGCAACCTGATGCAGACCCATTTTCTGATCCTCGGGTAAAGAGTCAGTATGACGCGGCTGCTCGGTTGCAGTCAGACGCCACGCGCGATGCTAAATTGGCAGTTAGGGTCGGGCTCGTAGGTCTTGCCGCATTCGTTTTCGGCGCCCTCATAGGCGGCTGGACGCTAATGGCACGGGTGGGAACGGCGAAGTAGTGCCCCGCCCCCTCCCCACCCTCACCCCGCTTCCCCTACAGCGGCGCCGCGAGCCCTTCGATCATCGCGACTGGCTGTTCGAGTTGAAGCTCGACGGCTTCCGGGCACTGGCCTACGTCGAGCGCGGCAAGGGTACGCTCGTCTCCCGGAACGGCAACACCTTCAAGCGCTTCGCCCCGCTCGCCGCCGAGATCGCGGTAGCGCTCCGGGGCGTGAGCAACGCCATCCTCGACGGCGAGGTGGTCTGCCTGGGGGGAGACGGCCGCCCCCTCTTCAACGCGCTTCTCTACCGCCGCAGTGAGCCCTGCTTCGTCGCCTTCGACTGCCTCTGGCTCGACGGTCGAGACTTGCGGCGCCTACCGCTCATAGAGCGGAAGCGGGTGCTGCGTCGAATCGTCCCGCGCCGACGACCGTGCTTGCAGTTCCTGCCTCATCTCCACCGGCGGGGTGTGGACCTGTTTACCGAGGTCGTCCAGCGTGACCTCGAAGGCATCGTCGCCAAGCTCAGGCAGCCGTCCTACGACCTCGTGGGCGGTACGTCGCCTTGGGTGAAGATCAAGAACCGCGAGTACAGCCAGGCCGTGGGGCGGCATGCGCAGTTCGATGGGTTCCAGGGCGAGAAGCGGCTTGCCCGCCGGGCCTGAAGGCGGCGGTCGGAGTCGAAGTGCGCCAAACTGTTTAGGGCGCGTTGGAGCCCTTGGATCGCCGTACCCTACCCGTGGGGCTGCCTTCCGTTTTCAAAAACCGTGAACGACTTCTGCGCGCTTCTCGGGGCCGTCCCTCGCCCCGTCACAGCCCCCCTGCCTACCCGAACTCGCTCGCCTATCCGACCACCCCGGCTTCTTTGCATCCGTTATGCCTTTGGGCTATCGGAGCCAAGGAAAAAAGGACATCTGTTCAACAGCCCGGCCCCGGAGCTTCTGCTGAAGTGCAGGCGACGGCGGAGGAGACCATGACGGAAGTCGAGGACACGGAAGCAAAGATCGTCGCTGCGCTTGAAACGGTCTTCGCCGCCGACGGAGAACAGTGGCTGAGTCGTCCCTTCTTTACCGGCCGTGTGAAGGAAGTGCTCGGCGCTCTCGGACACGAATTGGGCTTTGAGGTAGCCTGTCACAAGAGCGACTACCCGCGCGGTGGGCGCGAATGGCTATACGACATGACGTGGTACGTCCTGGATAAGACCAAGGGCGGCATGCTCATGCGGCAACCGATGGTCCTTGAGTCAGAGTGGGAAATCAAGAACAGGGATGACGACTTTCAGAAACTCGTGCAGGCTCGAGCAGACGTTCGCGTCTGGTTGTTCACCGCCGCCAACGCTCAGGAAATTGACAACTATATCGCGCGCTGCCGTGACCAAGCGCAATCCTTCGCGGGTCGTCAACCAGGCGACCGCTACGTCTTCACGGGATTCGACTTTCAGAAGAAGGTGTTCGCGCCGGTTCAGACCTTCCGAGTGTGATCGACCAGAAAGAGAGGAGCAATGCCGAGGCAGAGGAGCTTGGTGACGGTCATTCGGGACATTGTGGGGCAGGAGGTCCACGCCGCGATCCAGTCGCTACTCGGGACCATCTCCACCGGGACGAAGCCGACGAACGGTCGGCGCCGTCGTCGCAAGGCACGCGGCAAGTGGCGCCCTGGCGGCCCCGGTCGTCCACCGAAGGCCGTTGCCGAGAAGATGGCGCATAAGAAGAGAGCAGCGGTGACGCCTCCAGTCCCGAAGGCCAAGAACGGTCGCCGTCGTCGCAGGCGTCGGCGTGGTCCTGGTCGTCCACCGGGCTCGAAGAAGAAGGCGGCATGAGGCGGATGGCGAAGGCCGACGAACCTGTCGCTCAGTTGGCGACGCGCATACCCAAGGAGCTACACCATCGCCTCAAGCTGCACTGCGTGACGCACGAGATCGCCGTGCAGGACTTCGTGATGGAGGCGATTGAAGAGAAGCTCAAACGGAAGACGGGGCCGAAGAAGGGGCCAGCATAGGACTGGCCCCAACGGTGCCGAAGCGTTCAAGGACTGCATGCTCGGCGTTCTTGACCCCGGCCCGCCGTTCGCGTTAGCAGCCGCCCCATGCACCCGACGAGCGTGAGCCACCCCGACGTGAAGGCCATCACGGTCTTCCTCGCTTCGACCGCCACGCCGGAACGGGGCGGGCTGCCGTACCTCGACGCCGTGCTGCCCGCCGAGGACCGGCTCGCCGCCGCCCGCGTCGTGCGCGATCTGGGTGCCCTGCCGCCCAGACGCTATCCTCTATCTCCTCGCCCAGCCCCTCCTCGACCTGGCCAGCGGGTGCTGTCCTACTTAGTTAGGACACCCAGGCTCACCGTGGCCGAGCTGCTTGATGGCAAGAAGATTGACTGCCCGCCCCTCGGGCAGGTCAAAGTGACAGTCAAGAGGGCAACCAAGGCGCGTTACCCCGAGCCCGAGACGGTGCCGCTCCCGCTCGCCGCCGAGGCCCCCCCAAACCCGGACACCCCCGCCGCCAGAGGGGGCCAAATGGACCGCGCAGGTGAGCGCGGCTCAGCGTGATGATCCCCGACGCTCCTGGCCACGGACGGTCGCCGAGGCCGTGGAGCGGCTTCTCGCCTCCCTGAGTGCGGCCGACCTGGACAGCCTACGACGCATGCCGGAGCAGCAGCTTATCAACCTACACTTCGGCTTGGCGCTCCACATCCGAAACGAGTTCGGCCTGTGGGCGGGGAACGGTGACCTACTGTCAGCCTGCGGGACCGACGAGGCCGATGCGGCATCTGCGGCCATCGTGCATGCCCTGTGGGCACGGCTCCAGAAGGCAGACTAGGACACTCAGGCCGTTGAACTAGGGCACCTCGCCCCTAAATAGGACAGCACCGGCGATCACCTCATGCACGACCGCAACCTCACGGAGCGGTACGAGGGGCGCTTCGAGGTCGATGACAGCGCCGAGTGGACAGCCGTGATGGCGGAATACAACCGCGACGCCGACGCGATCACCGCCTCCCTCTTTCGTGCACAGGGGGAGTCGGGGTTGGCGCATCTCTTCTTCACGGATCGGCGCACCTTCGACCGCCGGATGGAGCGCGGCCGGCAACACTTCTTCGGCCCGCCGAGCGGCGCACACGCCGCCTATCTGCGGTCGAAGGGCATCATCGACTAAATCGCCGCCGAGTCGCCCAAGGCGCTCAAGGGCGTTTGTAGCCCTTCTCTCCCGTCATCCACCCCGTCCCTCTGGTTCCTGTACCAAAATCCCCGCACGGTCTTTTCCATAGCTTTCCAGGCTACCGCAGGCAGAGGGCCGTGCCCACCTCGCCAACGTGTTCGACAGACGATGATGAAGACCCTCATGATCGGCCTCGGGACGCTCATGCTCGTCGCGCTCACCCGACCAGCCCTCGCCCAGCGATGCCTGTCCTTCCGGCCGCCCAACCCCGAGATGAGGCGCAAGTACAATTTTGGCGCGGGCGTCGAGTCCGATTGGACGCCCGGCTCCCGTTACCAGGGCGTCAGCCCACTGGCGCCCGCCGCGATCTGGGAGGGCGAGAACCTGGAGGTCGATCCGCCGCGCCGGCTCGTCCAGAGCTTCAGGGCCCTCTGGAGCGAGGACGTGAAGCGCGAGGGGACCTCGAGGGTCACCTGGGAGATCGAGCCGGTCGGCGATTCATGCCGGCTGACCGTGACCCACGACCAGCTGCGCGAGGACGCCA
>QHVD01000223.1:0-517 GCA_003222235.1 Gemmatimonadota bacterium
GAGGAGTCTGCTGGCTGACCGTGTAACAGCGGAAGTGGGTCTCATTCGTGAAGTCGACCTGAAACGCCGGCTTGGGGCCTGCGGCTACGGGACTGGTGGGCCGGGGTTCGCAAGCGGCCACGCTCAAACCCAGCATTCCGACGATGGGTGCGAATCGTGCGCGCATAGAGTCCTCCTGCGCTGGAGTGAAGTGGAGCGGTTACTGCACGAACAAGCAACCGGAGCCCGGCTCGGGCGCCGAGTCGGCAAATTCGTGTCGCGGCTCCAGACCTCGCCAGAACACGATTCAGAAACCGGGTTCGGAATCTGTCATCTCCACCACCCGCGGTCGGCCGCGGCGCCCTGACCCACGGGGCTCAGGGCTGCGGTGAGGGGCGAGCCCCGGACGCGCGGGACCCGACCGCCGACGCCGGGAGACCCAAGGCGCTCGAGGATGCGCCGGCGGAGCCGAAGGAGCTCGGCGGCCGCGTCCGCCGCCGAGACGCGTCCCAACGAGCTCGCGAGGTGGCGCCGGCAC
>QHVD01000223.1:528-11848 GCA_003222235.1 Gemmatimonadota bacterium
ACACGCCCGTTCCCCGCAGCTGCAGTGCCTCGAGCAGGCGGATCATCCACAGCAGGTCCTGGAGGCGCACCTCCTCGTCGCCGCCAACCAGGACCTTCCACTGATTCTGCAGGGTCCGTGGTGTGACACCAGCGGCGGCGGCGAGCCCTCGAATGGTCCTGATGCCGGTGGGCTGGCGCAGAACCCAAGCGAGGGCGAAGCGGAGCTCAGGCCCACAACGCTCGAGCCGCTCCACGTGGAGGGCGAGGTGCTCGCGAAGCGGAGCGACCAGACTCCGGAGCACGGCCTCGGGCAAGTCTGTGGCCATGCTCGCCAGCGGGACGAATTCGTCCACCGCAATGCGCCGGAACGGAAGCACGTGCTCCGCGTCCAGGTGCGTCACCACCACGACCACGGATGGCAAACGATGCTTATGCGTGAGCTCGGACAGGCGGGCCGCCAGATCGTCTCCACTCGAGGGACCACAGAGCACCACGCCCACGTCGGCTCCGGGAAAGGCGGCGGCGAAAGCCCGCCAATCGTGTAGGAACGCGGCGCTGGGATCGACATGCCGTATGGAGGACACCGCCGCCGGCTGCGGGCAGTAGAAGACGCGCGTGATCAGAGAATCGAGGCACGGGAGCAAGAGCGGCCGCGCCGCGAACCGACCGACGTTCGCGGCGCCTTGCGTCCCCGCGCGCACCATGATCCCCTGCGCGTGGCCGTCCACTGCCACCTCCGCGTCCTAGGTTTGCCCAACGAATTATCGTCACGCTGAGCGACCCCGGCCGCTCAAGCCCTGGTCAGGTCGCATCTCCCGGCGGGAGAGCCGGGGACACGTTCCCCCGGCAACGCTTGTGCCCTCAGGGCTCCCCTTGGGAGGGCGTCACGAGACGTGGCGACGGACGCCACAACAGCGGAGGCGAGACAACATTGCGCTGCCGCAACGGGAACGGGCGGTACTGATCTTGCGCTCCACCCTGCCCCACCCCGTTACCAGAGACCAACAGGCTGCTGCCAGCCGCAAGACGGAAGCGGTTACAAGTCTGTAGTGAACAGTGCGCGTCGATTTCGATTGGGCGCCCGCTTCAGCGGGGAGAGGCCGAGCCGCTGCTCGAGCCGCACACGGAGACCCGCTGCTACCGCGTGGAGGCTCCCGCAAACAGGGTGTCGAACACGGCGGCGACGCGACCGCGCAGTGCCTCCAGCGCACCAAGCGGCGCTGCACGGGGCGCGCCGACCGGCTCGAGCGCCCGCATGACAGTCCCGCGGGCGGCGTCAACGATCTGCAGCTCGAACCGCACCGAGTCTCCCGACGCGTAGTACGACCCCACTACCACCGTTCCAGCCCCGGTCCGGGCGGCCAGAGCACGGATCCGCTCGACATCGAGGTGGTGGGACAACGCCGGGCTGGACGGCACGACCTCGAGCCGGTCGCGCCCGCCCCGCGCCAGACCCTGTGTGATCCAGTCGGCGGCCAGGGGCCCAAGGAACGCGAGCGTCGCGTCGCTCGTTCGGTCCTCGAGCGCCGCAACGACGACGCGCCGCGGATTGAGCGTCGGGCCGCGCTTCCCCCAGAGGACAAACCCGGCGGCGACGAGGACCGCGGCGACGCCTCCCGCCAGCGCGACCTTGCGGCCGCCGGCAAGCAGCCAGGGCCGGCCCTTGAGCTGATCCTGCACCGCTCGGAGAGACGCGGCGAACTCGTCCACGCTCGCGAATCGGTCCTGGGGCAGCGTGGCGAGGCCGCGGGCGATCGCCTCCTTCAGCATGCCGGCCGTGTGGTGGCCCGCGTTCGCCTGCCGCAACACGTCGTCGAGGGAGCGCCGCCCCGTTGCGGGCCTGGTGAGCACGTCCAAGAGGGGCGGCTCGCCGACCAGCATCTCGTAGAGGACGCACGCCAAACTGTAGATGTCGGTACGGACGTCGACTGTCCTGCTACCCGTGAACTGCTCCGGACTCATGTACGCGGGCGAACCTACCTGCTCCCCGACGCCGCGCTGATCGCACGCGCGATCCCGAAATCGGCGACGAGGGCATGATCCGCACTGAGCAGGATATTCTCCGGCTTGATGTCGCGGTGGATGATCCCCTGTGCGTGCGCATGGCTCAGCGCGTCCGCCACCTCCAGGGCCACGCGGAGCGCGTCGGCCGGCGACAGCCGCTTCTCGCGCGCGAGCCGCTGCCGGAGCGACTCGCCCTCCACGTACGGCATGACGTAGTAGCAGAGCCCGTCGGGTCCGCTCGGGACGAACAGGCATTCGGTGGCCGTCAGGATCGGCACGATGTGCGGGTGATTGAGCTTCGAAGTCAGCTCCACCTCGCGGATGAACCGCTCGCGGAAGGCGGGCGTGCTCACGTCGGGGTCCATCACCTTGATCGCCACCCTGCGGGGCGGGTGGCGCTCCACCGCGAGGTAGACCGTGGCCATCCCGCCGGCGCCGATCTCGCGCTCGACCGTATAGTGGGGAGCCAGGCCCTGTCGCAGGGCCTCGAGTACGTCGATCATGGCCGGCAGAACCCCGGGCTTGCGCCCGGGGTCAGGGCATCGGGTCGGGTCAGTCGTGCCACCACCGCATCGGATAGCCGGCCTCGTGCCAGGCCCGCAGACCTCCGACCAGTACCGCGACGCGGCGTGGATCCTCGCCCGCTCCGATCAGTCCTCGCGCCCCACGGGCGCTTGATTCCTCGTCCGGTCAAGCGCAATACAGGATCAGCGTGCGGGCGGGAGGGAGGCCGCGCACGGCTTCCAGCGGAGCGGCGACGATCTCGGCAAGCGGCACGGAGGCGGCGCCTCCAGCGTGCGCGTTGTCGAACAGGCGGCGGTCCCTCGTGTCGACGAGCACGCCCTCGCCCTGGTCCACGAGCGCCCGGGCCTCGGCGACCGAAACCCGCCGGATGGCCCCAAGCTCCGCGCGAGTCGCATCCGAATAGGTCATCCTCACACAGTAACGCCATCGCTACTTGGTCGCCAGGAAGACCCCAGGGACCCTTAGGGACCCAGGGAGCCCGGGACCCCGGGACCCCGGGCTTGCGCCCGGGGTCAGTTCGCCTTGGGTCAGTTCGCCCGGCATCAGCTCGCCCGAGGTTGGTTGCCCAGGGTCAGTTCTACTCCGCTGCCCGGTGGGAGGCGCGAGGGATGAGATCTGGGTGGCGCTGGAACTGGCGGCCCACGTACTCGATCACGCGAGTGAGGTCGCCGCGGTGAATGGTAGCCACGTAATAGCCTCTCGCCCAACGGACCGCTCCTGGAACCTGCCGGTTGGCGCGAGTCGCGGCTACCGCCTTTGCCAACCGAATGAAGTCGCTCAGGCGCGTGTCCGGTCGAAAACTGACGACGACATGCACGTGGTCTGCCAGTACCGCGTGGCGCAGCACGCGCACACCGGTCCTGCGGCAAGCGCTCTCGAGCGCGCTGCGAACGTCCACCGTCGCCGCCAGGTCGAGGCACCCCACGCGGTTCCACGTGTGCCACGTGATGTGCGCGTACAGCTGATAGGCACGGTGTCCAGACACGTCGCTCTCGAAAGGCAGGCTCTACTAACCCCGGGCGCAAGCCCGGGGTTCACGGACCGGGCGCAAGCTGGGGCTCGCCGAACGGTGGCGAGATCGACCGACAGTGGATAACCGGAACGCCGCCAAGACAGGCCACAAACCTGCGAGCACGGGAAACCGGGGCTCACTAACCCCGGGGACCCCGGGCTCGCGCCCGGGGTCAGTTCGCCCGGTGCTCAGTCGGGCTGTGGCTCGGCCTGCGCCTTCGCGCCCAGACCGGGGCTCGAGGTCAGTGGCGGGGGCGCGGTGAAATCGAAATTGACGAGATCCAAGGGATCGATGGTGAGTTTCCCGTAGTCGCCGAGCCAGTGAAGGTGGGGTCCGGTCACCCGCCCCGACGCGCCCACCCGGCCGATGAGCTGCCCGCGAGCGACGGTGTCCCCCGGCGTGACGAGGGTACTGCTGAGATGCAGGTAACCGGTGACGAGTCCGGCGCCGTGGTCGATGAAGACCGTGGTGCCGCTGAAGTACAGATCGCCGACGTATGCCACGACGCCGCGGTTCGCCGCCAGGACCGGCGCACCCAGCTTGCCCGCGAAGTCGACGCCGAGGTGCCGGCTCCGCACCACGCCGTTGAAGATCCGCACCACGCCGAAGGTCCCCGTCACCGCTGACGAGCGGGGGCGCATGAACGGCTCCCGCCACAGCCGGGGCGTATCGTGCGCCCGGCGCCTGATCTCCTCCACCAGCTCGCGCTCGGTACGAATCCGCTCGGAGAGCGACTCCGGCGGCTGGACGAACTCAGGGGCGGCGTGGAGCCGCTCGCGGGGTGCCCGGCGGCGCCGGACGCGCAGCGGCGCGATCACCGTGTCGCTCGCACCGCCGGCACGCTCGATTACGACCCGAGCCGCCACACTGTCCTGCGCCTCGAGCGGCACTGCGCCGAGAGCACGAAACTCGTCCCCCACGACCTCGAAATGAAGCGGCTCTCCCGCGAGCTCTCCCTCTATCCTGGTCACGCTGTCCGCGACGGACGGACGCACCCCGAGCAGCACGAGGGATCCCTGGCGCGACAACCGCGGCCGCCAGCCAAAGGTCGGCGTCCCTGCGACGCCCTGGGCGGCCGCCGCCCCCAGCGGGCAGACGCACACGATGAGCGCCGGGAGGCATCTGAGGAGGGCCGCCATGGAGCACGGTACCCGGGCGCGGTGCGGCCCGTTCCACAGGCCGGCCGGAAACCCGCATTCGAGCCCGGGTGTAACTACGTTTGATTATCGTGTTGGCCGTGTCAACATCGTGCTCGACGAAAAGAGAGGAAGGATATGCCTGTGACCCAGGCTGTAGGCTGGGCGCTGCTGCACTCGCTGTGGCAGGACGCGCTCGCCGCCGTGGGCCTCGCCTCGCTCTTCGTGATCGTCCCGACGCGGGCCGCGCGCACGCGCTACGCGCTCGCCATCGCGACCATGGGCTTGATGGTCGCGCTGCCACTCACGACAGGGGTGCGGCTGCACGGCGCCTCGCACTCTATGTCCACGTGGGAGTCGGGCACGTCGGCGCTCGCCCCGCCACCCGCTCCCACCGCCTCCTCGCCGTCCCCCGCGGCGCCCCCGTCCGGAGCCGTTGAAGCGGGGCCGGCCGGCGCGCGCTCCGGCGTCGCGCCAGTCTCTCCCGCAGCGCCGTTTGCCGCGCGGATCAGCGCGGCGCTCGATCCTGCCATGCCGTGGTTCGTGCTCCTGTGGTTCGGGGGCGTGCTGGTGATGTCGCTCCGGCTCGCGTCAGGGTGGCTGGCCGTCCGGCGGCTCTGGACGACAGACACTCACCCGGTACCGGAAGGCTGCGAGGAGGCGCTCGGCCGCTTGGTGAGGCGGCTCCGCGTCACCCGGCCGGTGCGGGTCTTCCAGTCCGCCCTCGTCCAGGTGCCCGCGGTGATCGGCTGGCTTCGCCCGGTGATCCTGCTACCGGCCAGCGCCCTGACGGGGCTCACGCCGTTGCAGCTCGACGCGCTGCTCGCGCACGAGCTTGCCCACGTGCGGCGCTACGACTACCTCGTGAACCTGCTCCAATCCGCAGTCGAGACTCTGCTGTTCTACCACCCGGCGGCGTGGTTGGTCTCGCGGCGCGTGCGGGAGGAGCGCGAGCACTGCTGCGACGACCTCGCGGTGGCCGCATGCGGCGGCGACGCGCACGTTTACGCGATGGCCCTGCTCGGCATGGAGCAGCTCCGACTCGCCACGCCGCCACTTGCGCTCGCGGCCGGGGGTGGCTCCCTGATAGGCCGAGTCCAACGGCTCATGGTGCCCGCGCAGGTTGAGACCTTCCCGCGTTGGATGGCCGGCCTGGTCGTCGCGGCGCTGGTGGTCACGATCGGCGGCGGCACCACCCTCGCAGCCCGAGCGGAAGCGCTCGACGCGGGGGCCCAGCTGTCCGCGAGCGACCTCGCCGCCGACGCCACCCGCACGGCACCCGACACCGTGCTCCGCTACGCCGGCCCGGCCCGGCCTCTCGCGGATCGGTGGGATTGGGCGAGCGCCCAGGCGCGGCGACTCGGCACGCGGCGGTTCTGGGTCGGCTACAGCGTGCACGGGCGTGCGACCTCCGAGCACCCCACGTCCCTCGATCGCGAGCGCCGCGTGACGGGTAGGGAGGATGCCGGCTTCCGCGGCGTGCGCCTCGCTCCTCTGGTTGGTGCCCGCGAGGACGCGGATGACATTGCCTTCCTGTTCCGCTACACCACGAGGGCCGACGGGCGGCCGGTGCCGACGCGGGCGCACGTGAGCAGCCTCGCGCTGCCGGTGGACTTCGGCGGCGGTGCGCTGCTATGGCTGGGGGCGGCGGATGACGACGCCAGCCTGCATTGGGTGCAGGCGCTGTTCGCCGAGGCGGCTACCAGGGACCTGAAGGAGAGTCTCATCGCCGCCGTCGGGCTGCACGCCAGCACCGGCTCGGTCGTGCCCATTCTCGAGCGGTGGTTGCAGGGCGAGGAGCGCGCGAGCGTTCGCGCCGAGGCCGCCGAGTGGCTTGGCCACGAGCCGGATCCCGCAGCGGTGTCCGCCCTCTCCCGCGCGGCGCGGAGCGACCCTGCGAGCCACGTGCGGCGGCAAGCCGCCGAGGCGCTGGGTGACAATCCGTCGGCCGCCGCGACCGATTCGCTGATCGCGCTCGCACGGACGCTCCACGATCCCGACGCGCGGCGCGAGGCTGTGGAAGAGCTCGGCCGCAAGAGCGATCCCCAGGCACTCGCGGCGCTGATCGCGGTCGCCCGGAGCGACGGCGACGAGGATGTACGGGACCAGGCGATCAAAGCCCTCGGCCGGCAGCCCCGGGATGCGGCCCGCGCGGCGCTCGTCGACCTGGCGCGGACTCACTCGAGCCCCGACGCGCGGCGCGAAGCCGTCGAGGCGGTGGGGAAGAACCTCCCGGGGGCCCAGGTCGTGCCCGTGCTCGGGGCCATCGCGCGGGAAGACCGGGATGTGAGAGTGCAGCGGGCGGCGGTGAAGGCCCTGGGCACGCTGCACGACCACCGCGCCTTCGCGCTGCTCGTGGACTTGGCCCGCCATCACCCGGCTTGGCGCGTGCGCCGGGAAGCCGTCGCGCGCCTCGGCGAGCAGGACGGGCTGGACAGCGCGCAGGCGGTGCTCGAAGAGCTCGCGCTGAACGGACCCGATGACGACCTGCAGAAGGAGGCCGTGGAGACACTGAGCCGGATCCCCGACACGCGGGCCCACGATCGGCTGGCGCGGCTGGCGCGCGCGCATCCGAGCGACGAGGTGCGGCGGGAAGCGATCGAGGAGTACGCCGAAGCTGCGGCCCCGGAGACGGCCCTGGTCCTGCTCACAGACAGGCTCGCGAACGATCAATCGCCCGAAGTGCAGGCGAAGGCGCTCCACCGCCTGGCGCAGCTACCGGACGGCATTGGGATTCCCGCGCTGATCGAGTGCGCCCGCACCCACCCCAACCGCGAGCTTCGGGGCGAGGCGCGACGGCTCCTGAGCCACCACGACGACCGACCCTAGAACTGGAGCAGATAGCTAATCTTGACGAACACCTGCCGCCCGGTGGATGTCTCCGGCCTGTCGGTGCGGTACAATGACGGCGGGCTGCCCGGCAGGATGGCAAGGTTCTCGTAGCCGTCCCGGTAGCCGAGGTACAGCGCGGTCCCCGGGTTGAGGAGGTAGGTGAGCAGCGCGTCCACCGCCCAGCGTCGCTCAGGCTCGACGCGCGATAGGGTCGAGTCCCGGTCCACGGCGGAATAGTCCAGGATGACCCGGAGGGAGAGCGCGCGGCTGAACTGGTAGTTGAGCTTCTCCCGCAGGATCCGATCGGTGAACACCCGCGCGGGCCGGCCGCCGGCGGGAGGCGCACCGGGACCAGCCGTGAGCCGGCTGTAGAGCAAGGTGTGGTCGAGGCGGAGCTGCGGCATGGGACGGAGCGTAAGCGTCAGCTCGCTCTTGGCGGCCCCGGCCAGGAACGGCGCCACGCCTTTCGGCGGCTTATGGTTCACGTCCGTTCCCCGCTTGTAGGACGCGGACACCGCAAGCCACTTCAGCCACTCGCTCTCGAACGACAGCTTCGTCGCGCGGGTGTCGAACGGAACGTCATGGAACAGCTCGAAGGCGCTTTCGTACTGAGCCTCGAGCTTCGTCTCGCCAACGAGCTTCACCTCCCAGGAGGCCTTGAGCGACCGATCGAGCAGCACGCCCGAGCGGTCCCAGTCCAGTGAGGTTGTGAACGTGGGACCCACCTTCACGACAGGACCTCGCGGCCGCCACACGGTCTCGAGCTCCTGCTCGAACTGCCGGATTCCCACGCGCGGCACGTAGCCGAGCTCGGCGTCGAACCCCGAGCCGAGGTCGAGGTAGCGCGCCGCATAGTCGAAGTTGCGCCCGTCGCGCAGCAGCTCCGCGTAAATGCCCGTACCGGAGAGACGAGAGCCCGTCGGGTCCTGCAGGTCCGTGGCGATCACCTGGCCGGTGAAGACCACGGTCTTGCTCAACTTGAGCCGGGCGTCCGCCGAGGCCACTCGGTTCGAGCCGCCGCCCAGCGCTTGCTCGCTCACGAGCGCCCCGACCGTGGACTCGTCGGCGATCTCGCGCTGCACGCGCACCACGCCGATCCCGGCCCGGTCGGCGACGGAGAATTGCTTCGCCGCCCGGTCGTCGATGCCAATCGCGCCCACGGCCCAGCGCCCCATCTTGCCGGTCAGTCGCAGCCCCATCCCGGGGTCGGCGACGCGGCGCGAGAAGAACAGGTTCACGGGCGTCTGGAAGTAGCCCGCGTTCTCGATGAAGAAGGGCCGCTTCTCGGGAAAGAACACCTCGAACCGCGAGTTGATCGTCACCTGCGGCTCGTCCGATTCCACCTGGCTGAAGTCGGGGTTGACGGTGCCGTCGAGCGTCAGGGCGTCCCGGACCACGGCCTTCAGATCCACCCCCACGCGCTGGTCGTTCTCCTCGCGGAAGGCGGGCACGTCGGTGTCGAGGAAGCGCGCGCCGGTGAAGGCGCCGTAGGGGATCGCCTGCAGGTTGCGCCCGGGGGAGATGTCGCGCAGCCCCTCGAGGGCCGCGAATTGCGGGACGAGCCCCGCCAGCCGTTTGGTCAGGTAGGGCCAGTAGGACTGCTCGTTGTTGCGGCGGATATAGCGGCCGAGGGCGATGCCCCAGGTCTGCGCCGGCGCCCGCGGGAACCGCAGGCTCCGGAACGGGATCGTGAAACGCACCACGTAGCCGTGGGGCGTCCGCCGGCCGTCCGACTGCCACACGGCGTCGAAGCTGTAGTCGTCATCCTGCCCTTCGGTCACCATCGCGTCGGCTTGCACGCCGAGCGGGTTCGCCTCGAACAGGTAGGCGCGCTTGCGGTCGCGAAACGTGTCGAGGTACACCGCGACCCCGTCGTCCACGGAAATCTCCTCTCGCTTCGTCAGGCTGGCACGGACCGCCGCCGGATCGTCGTTACAGACGAAGACCACGTACAGGTTCTCGTCATCGTAGGCGAGGTAGGCCGCCGTCGAGGCGCTGGCGGGGACGCCGTCGCCCGGCTCGAGCTGACGGAAGTCGGTCACCTCCCGGGCCGGGAGCGGCGGATCCCCGGACAGGAAGTGCTCGAGCTTCGGAGGCCTGTCCACGCGCTGAACCGTGAGCGTCGGGCCCGGCGCCTGCGCCGTGAGCGGGGCAGCCTGAAGTGTGAGGCACCCGAGGAGCGCGGCCCTTCTCATCCCGCAGCCTCGGCGACCCGCACCGCCTCGTCCAGAAGCGCGCGGGCCCGCCCCAACCAGTCGCCCTCCCGCCCGCTCGCCGCCTGATAGGCGACCCGCAGGAGCGCGGCCGCCCGGTACCACGAGAGCGCGCGCCGGTGCAGGAGGCCTGCCGTCCCCGTCACGAACGCTCCCTCCGCGCGCGCCGCCTCACGGACCAGAGCCTCGTCTTCGAGCCCGATGCGCCAAAGCGTGGCGAGGAACATGCCGGCGTCGAGCTCCGCCGGCCCCTGGCCGAACCGCTCCCAATCGATCACGCCTGGGCCCCCCCCATCACCCGTATCGATGAGGTGGTGGACCGAGAGCGCACCGTGGACGAGGCCCGGGGCGCTCTCTGTCGGCTGCGTCCACGCCAGCCGCGCGGGCAGCGCCGCAGCGGCCATCCTCAACGCGGGATCGGAAGCGCGCAAAGCGGCCACCCGCTGGCGCGTCCGGTGCAGGATGCCGGCCGTGCGGGCGTAGAGCGTGGGGCGCCTGCGGCGCCGGGCGCCCTCCTGCGGCCGCGTCAGCGCCAGCACTCCCTCCACAACGGTCGCAGCGGCCCCCAGCGCGGGAGCGGCGGCACCGAGCTCGGCGATCCAGCTGCGCGCCTGGCGCAGAACGCACGCCGCGCCCAGTGACGGCCCGAGCGTCACCGGCAGCGCCGCCGCGCGCCGGAGCCAGCGCGCCGCGAGCTCACCGGCCCGCTCACCTCGCCCGCTCTTGACGAGCTCGTCCGCCGTGGGTCCCTCGAGCCAGCCGGTCACGAGCAGGCGCAAATCACGGTCCCATGCCAGTAGCGGCGGCACGCGGACTTCCGAGTCCCCCCCTCCCCCTCCCCCTCCCCCTCCCTTCCCCCCTCTCTCGAGGCCGGCGGCGAGAGCCCTGTACAGCGCGGCCTCCGGCGCCGGATCCTCGGCGTAGGCCCTCACCGCGAGGCGACGGTCCCCGGCCCGCGCCTCGAGAGTGGCTCGGAGACCCGGCGTGTAAGCGCGCAGCCGGACCTCGACGCGATTGGCGTCGAGCCCGAGCCCCGCGAGGGCGTGAATCGCCACGAGTCCAGGGAGCGCGGCGTCTTGGGGAAGCTCGGTCGTCACCTTCACGCGCTTCGGGACCGGGTTCGAGCGCGCCTCGGCCCGCTCGAGCAGCAACTCCGTGCGTCGTTCCCAATCGGGCTCGCGGTAGCAGAACGGCAACCCGGCCCGTCGAAGCAATCCCGCGGCCGCGTACAGCCCGATCCGCGGGGGCAGCCGGGAGCGCGCGGCCAGCGCATAGCCCTCGAGCAACCCGTCTCTCAACGCCTCGACGCGACGTGGGCTCAGGTCGCCGCGCAGTGCGTAGCGTTCAACGCCCGCCATGAAGTTGCCGACGTCCTCCGCCGGGTCGCCGTAGCAGGCCAAATCGAAATCGATGATCGCAACCCCCTCGTCGCCCACCAGCACCTGTTTGGCCGAAAAGTCGCCGTGGATCGGGTGGCGCACGGCCGGCGCGGCAGCCAACTGCGCCCCGAGCCGTTGCGCCAGCGCGTCCGCCCGTCGGGCCAGCAGAGGGCATATGAACCCGAGCTCCCGAGCCCGGGCGACCAGACCGGCTCCTTCGGCCTCTCGCGTCCAGTAC
>QHVD01000223.1:11958-12429 GCA_003222235.1 Gemmatimonadota bacterium
GCGACCGGGCAACCACTCGAAGGCGAGCAGGCGACGGCTCTCCGAACGGCCGAGGAGTCGCGCGACCCGCAACGGTCCGCGTGACTGGAAGGCGAGGGCGTGGCTCTTGGCGCGGATGTAGTCCTTGGCGGCATACGCCTTGAGGAGAGCGCGGCCATGGCCGGGGGGCGGGGCATACAGCTCGGCCACATAGCGCCGCTCGGGGAGATAACGCAGACCTCGGAGTTCGCCATCTCTGAGGTCGGACCGGTCGGCGAAAAGCTCGCGCAGCAATCCTCTGCGTTGCGCCACGTCCGTCAGCTCCCGCAGCTGCGGCAGTTTGACGTCGTACGGAAAGACAGTCACGATTGCGGCGCAATGGTCCAGGACGATGCGCCCGGGTCCCAGCGGGCCCCACACGCCGGTCCAGCTGCGATCCTCGAGCCTCGAGGCGAGATCGTCCGGCCGGCAGGCACGGACAGCCACATCCAC
>QHVD01000224.1:0-13272 GCA_003222235.1 Gemmatimonadota bacterium
GGAGCCCGAGATCGCGTTCGCACAGTTCGCGACGGTCGCGGGCGAATACCTGCGCGGCGCCGGGGTGGGCGAGGTGCCGGGCCGCTAGCCCCGCCTCACTGCTTGCCCCGCTTCAGCTCCGCCACCGCGTAGTCGCAGGCACGCGCCGTGAGCGCCATGTACGTAATCGACGGGTTCTGACACGCCGATGACGCCATGCACGCGCCGTCGGTCACGAACAGGTTGGGCACGTCGTGCGCCTGGTCGTAGCCGTTCAGCACCGACGTCTTCGGGTCACGACCCATGCGGGCGGTGCCCATCTCGTGGATCGCGAGCCCGGGCTCGGCGCCCAGGCCGTCTCCCCCGTGGTAGCTGTCGTAGGTCTTGACCTCCTTGCAGCCCGCCGCTTCGAGCATCTCGGCCGCCGACGCCGCCATGTCCTTGCGCATCGCGAGCTCGTTGTCGCTCCAGGTGCAGTGGACGCGCAGGAGCGGGATACCGAATTCGTCCGTCTGATCGGAGAGCTCCACGTAGTTGTCGGGGCGCGGCAGGCACTCCCCAAACCCCGTGATGCCGATCCTCCAGCCGCCCGGGTCGCGCAGCCGGCGCTTGAGCTCCACGCCGAACCCGCGCTCGCCGCCCCCGCGCCCCCACCCCGGCCGCGAAGCGCCGCCCTGGTAGCCGAAGCCGCGCACGTAGTCGCCGCGACGCGATGTCTCGTCCCCCAGGTTCCGGAAGCGCGGGATGTAGATGCCGTTCGGCCGGTTGCCCTGATAGTAGCGGTCCAGCAGCCCCTCGATGACCCCGTTGGCGCCCGCCTGAAAGTGGTGGTCCATCAGATAGTGGCCGAGCACGCCGCTCGAGTTGGCGAGCCCGTCCGGAAAGCGGGAAGACTTGGAGTTGAGCAGGACTCGAGTGGTGTTGAGCGTCGAGGCGCAAACAAACATCAGCCGCCCGTAGTATTCGCGGGTCGCGTGCGTGGTCGTGTCGACGACGCGAACGCCCGTGACACGGTTCCGTTCCGCGTCGTAGATCAGCGAATGCACGATGCTGTTCGGCACGATGGTCAGCCGCCCGGTGGCGCGCGCGGCGGGGAGCGTGGACGACTGGCTCGAGAAGTACGTCCCGGTCGAGCAGCCGCGTTCGCACGGCCCGCAGTAGTGGCAGGCCAGGCGGCCGTTCAGGCTCTCCGTGAGGATCGCCACGCGGCCGATGGTGACCCGCCGGTCGGGAAAGGCCCGCTCGATCCCCGCTTTGGCGAATTTCTCGCCGGCGTTCATCTCCATCGGCGGCTGGAACTCGCCGTCCGGGAGCTGCGGGAGTCCCAACCGCTCTCCGCTCACCCCGATGAACCGCTCGACGTAGCTGTACCAGGGGGCGACGTCGGCGTAGCGGATCGGCCAGTCCAAGCCGTGGCCGTCGCGCAGGTTGGCCTCGAAGTCGAGATCGCTCCAGCGGTACACCTGGCGCCCCCAGATCAGCGACTTGCCGCCCACCTGCTCGCCCTGGATCCAGGTGAACGGCTTGTCCTCGACGTAGGGATGCTTGCGATCGTTGATGAAGAAGTGCTTCACGGCTTCGTGGAACTGGCCGGTGCGCGCCTGGATCGGATACTGCTCGGCGCCTTTCGTCCCCACCGACAGCCGCTCGTTGCGGAGCGGCAGCTGCCAGGCGGGCTTGTGCTCGGTGATGTAGTCCTTGCCGTGCTCCACGTTGCGGCCGCGCTCGATCACCAGCGTGCGCAGGCCTTTCTCGGTGAGCTCCTTCGCCGCCCACCCGCCGGCGATCCCGGAGCCGACGACGACGGCGTCGTACTCTTCGCGTCTCACGACATGCATGGTGCGATTCCTCGAGACTGCGAGCTCACGCCCATGACCGGCCGACCGACCGGTAGGGAATGTCGCCGTGGTAGGGGCCGAAGGGGCTGATGTGCAGCTCCCGGGTGGCCCCCATCTCCGAGGTGTAGTAGCCGACCAGCGTCAGCTCCTTCATCCGCCGGAAAAACCAGGTCTCGTCGCCGGCCGGCGTCGCCGTGTCGCTACCCCGCGGCGGATACGTTTCCTCGTCCATCTCGGTGAGCAGCGCGACACGCTGCTCGGCCACGCACTCCACGAACGGCTTCCCGTGGCGGGAGCGCGACCGCGTGTCGACGCCGCGCAGCCCATCGAGGAACCGGTCGCGCTCCGCGGCCGGGTAGTGGTCCGCGAGCAACGTGTCCACGAAGCGGTGCACGCCGGCCGCACGGGCGCCCGGGGTGTCGGTCTCGGGAATGATGTGCTCGGCGATGACGGCGACGAGCTCCGTCTGGCTCGCGTTCAGCGTCCGCGGCGTCCAGCCTTGCGCGGTCGCCCAAGCGCGCCGCGTTGCCGCGTCGAGCACGCCCGCCAGCGTGGGAGCCGAGATCGCGCCGCCCAAGAGAATCGCGACCCGGCTGAGCGCTTCGCGTCGAGTGATCTGCGCGTTGCTCTCCATCGTTCCGCCTCACTGAGAGATCATGACGATGATTGGTCCAAACTTGATGGCGGCCGATCGCCGCCGCCAGGACGGCTTCCGGGGTCCACTGCTCGATCGGGCGGGCGCCTTCCTCTTTCATGCCTCCTCCAGCAGGAGCACGTGAAGCGTCTGCGGACCGTGCACCCCCACCACGGGGGTCAGCTCGATGTCGGAGGTGCGGGAGGGGCCGGTGATGAGCGTGATCGCGTGGCTGGCGACGCTCACGCGGGCGAGGGCGTCCCCCAACGACTCGCAGATGCAACCGGCGGAAAGCAGGACCACGTGGGTCGGTGGGACGAGCGACAGGAGCCGGCTCTTCTCGCGCGCCGACTCCAGCACGAGCGTGCCCGTCTCGGCGATCCCCCACTGCGCGGTGGTGACGCCGGCGTCGCACGCGAACAGCTCGTCTCGGGAGAGCCGATCGAGCGGTTCCAGCACGAAGCCGTCTCCCAACGCATGCAGGAGCCGCTGAACCAGCGGGGCATCCGAGCCGACGACTCGCCGGGCGTGCACGCCCGCCAGGGTGCGGGCCAGCGCGCGGCCGGCTTCCGCTGCTCCGCACACGACGGTGCACTGCGCGCCGGCGGCCGCGAGCTCCTCGGTGAAGCGAGTCCTCACCCCCTGACTCCCTTGAGTCCTCACCCCCTGTCCCCCTCTCCCTTCGGGAGAGGGGGAACGAGACTCACCCGTCGTTCCCCCTCTCCGCATTGCGGAGAGGGGGTCAGGGGGTGAGGACCCCGCCCGAAGCGAGAGGGGGTCAGGGGGTGAGGACACGACGGAGAGGGGGCCAGGGGGTGAGGACTCGCCTCGAGCCAAGTTCTCCCGGATCGCGCGCATGATCGCTCGACGCGCGTCGTCGGCGCGCATCACGGTGCCGCCTGGTCGCGCAGGCCGGCCCGCCACTGCTCGCGAAAGCTCTGCGGCGCGAGCGGGCGGAGATCGCGAAACTTGGTCCACGCGCCGATGGGCGGGAGGATTCGCAGCATCCGGGCGGCACGCATGACCCACTCGAACAAACGCGGCCGCGCCATCACGGCCGCATAACTCGAGAACGCGAGGCGCTCGAGCACCCCTCCCTTCCCCACGCGACGGCCGACCACCTCCGCGCGCAGATGGAGCAGCAGCGCCGGGATGTCGATCTTGACCGGACATACGTCACGGCAGGCGCCACACAGGCTCGAGGCGTAGGGGAGCTCGGACGATCTCGCCAGGCCGAAGAGCTGCGGGCTCAACACGGCGCCGATCGGACCGGCATACACAGACTCATACGCGTGGCCGCCGATCTGCCGGTACACCGGACAGGCGTTGAGGCACGCGCCGCAGCGAATACACGCGAGCGTCTGCCGGGTCACTGGGGACGCGAGCATGGCCGACCGGCCGTTGTCCAGCACCACGATGTGCAGCTCTTCCGGTCCCTCGTCGTCGGGGCGGCGCTTCGCGCCCGTGAGGAGCGATTGATACGCCGTCATCCGTTGGCCGGTGCCGGATCGCGGGAGCAGCTGCAGGAAGACCTCCAGGTCGGCGAAGCGCGGGATCACCTTTTCGATCCCCATGAGCGCGACGTGCGTGCGGGGGAGAGTGGTCGTGAGCCGCGCATTCCCCTCGTTCTCGACGATCAGAATCGTGCCGGTCTCTGCGACCGCGAAGTTGACGCCGGAGATCCCGAGATCCGCCTCGGCAAAGCGGCGCCGCAGCGTTTGCCGGGCGGCGGCCGCCAGCGCGGCGACGTCGTCGGAAGGCTCGACCCCGAGCTTCTCCGCGAACAGCGCCGCGATCTGGCCTCTGGTCTTGTGGATCGCGGGAGCCACGATGTGAGAGGGCCCCTCGCCGGCAAGCTGGACGATGTACTCGCCGAGGTCGGTCTCCACCGGCTCGAGGCCACGCGCGGCGAGGGCGGCGTTCAGGTGGATCTCTTCCGACGCCATGCTCTTGCTCTTCACGACCGTGCGGGCCCCCCGCTCGGCGGCGATCCGGCCGATGATCTCGCACGCCGTGGCGGCGTCGCGCGCCCAGTGCACACGGGCGCCGGCGCGCTCGGCGTTCGCCGTGAATTCCTCCAGATACCGGTCGAGGTGGAGCAGCGTCTCATCCTTGATGGCACGCGCCCGGTCGCGGGCGCCCTCCCAATCCGGCAGCGTGGCCATCGCCGCTCGCCGCCGCTCGCCGAACAGCGTCGTCGCGTGGCGCAGAGCCCCGCGGAGCTGCTCGTCTGCCAGCGCCGCGCGCGCACTGCGCTCGAAGCTCACGGCGGGCTCGAACGGCGCGAGGCCAGGACTTCCGCCAGGTGCACCGGGCGCACGGACGATCCCCGGCGCGACAGCCGGCCGCCAATTTGCAGCAGACAGCTTGCGTCGCCGGACACCACGACGTCCACGCCCGCCCGCTCGATGGCGTCCACCTTCTCGTCGAGTATCGCCACCGAGAGCTCGGGGTATTTCACCGAAAACGTGCCCCCGAAGCCGCAGCATGCCTCGACGCTCGCGGGGGACAGCTCGACCAGCTCCGCGCCCCGCACGCGGCGGAGCAGTCGCCGCGGCTCGTCGCGGATCCCCAGGTCGCGCAGGCCGTGGCAGGCGTCGTGCCAGGTGAGCCGGGCGGGGAAGCTCGCCCCCACATCCTCCACGCCCAATCGGTTGACCAGAAACGAACTGAGCTCCTGCGTCCGCTCGCCCAGGCGCCTCGCCCGCGCACGCCAGCCCGCATCCTCGAAGAGCTGCTCGTAATGACGCAGCATGGCGGTGCACGATCCCGAGGGGCTGACGATTGCGTCGGCGTCGCTCGACTCGAAGACCTCGATCAGCCGCCGGGCGAGCGCACGTGCCTCCGGGCGGTACCCGGTGTTGAACGCCGGCTGCCCGCAACATGTCTGGCGCTCGTCGAACTCCACGGAGCAACCCACGCGCCGGAGCACTTCCACGGCGCCGGCCGCCGCCGCCGGCCACAGCTGATCCGCGAGGCAGGTCACGAAGAGCGAGACGCGCATCGTCACAGGGTGACGACCCCCTTCACGTAATTCGGGCCGCCGTGATCGGCCGCAAAGGCACGGGGCACGGAGTCGAGCGAAGGGTAACGATGCGTGATCAACGATCCGACGTCCACCTGCCCGCGCTCGATCAGCCGCAGCGCCCGCACGTAAGTGGTCGGGCGGCCGTCGGCTTCCCATCCGCCGGACGCGCCGACCGGCGAGACCAGCGTCGGCTCGAGGAACTGGAGCTGATTCATTGCGCTCAGGTCCACGCCGGCGTGCCCGTGTCCATACAGCAGGACGGTGCCCTGCTTGCGGACCAACCCCGCGATGGATGCGAACACCTGCCCGGACCCGGTGGCCTCGATCACGAGCTCGGCACGGCGCCCGCGCGTTCGCTCGTGCACGGCCTCCACGAGATCCACGGCGCCGGGGTCGATCGTCTCCGCACCGAAGCGCTCCGCGAGCGCGCGCTTACGGGCGTTCGGCTCGCTCACGAGCAGCAGCCCGTCGAAGCCGAGCACGCTGCGGAGATATTGCACGAACAGGAGCCCCGCGGGGCCCGCGCCGCAGATCAGTGCGTGGCGCACGTGCCCACCCATGCCGTCCCTGCCGCCCTTGCCGCCCTTGCCGCCCTTGCCGCCCTTGCCGCCCTTGCCGCCCTGAACGGCATAGCGCGCCGGCGTGCGAGTCACCACGTCCGACGAGTGCACGACGCAACCGAGCGGCTCGGTCAGCGCGGCGACCGCGGCGTCCAGGTCGGGCCCGATGCGCACCGCGTTCACCGCCGGGATGGTCAGGTACTCCGCGAACCCGCCCGGCAGGCCGGTGATGCCGTGCTCGCGGTACAGCTCGCACTGATGCGAGTCCCCGCTCGCACAGTACTCGCACAGGGGCGAGCGCGCCTCGCTCACGCAGCTCCTGCCTTGATCGACCACCACCCGGTCGCCCGGACGGAGGTCGTGCACCTCCGCCCCCGTTGCCTCGACCACGCCCGCGATCTCGTGCCCCAGGACCTGCGGCTCGTCCGCGAGCGGGATCGGCCGCCCGCGCTCGTCGCGGTTGTAGTTCGCGTGTCCGGCGAAGATGTGCAGATCGGTGCCGCAGAGCCCGACCGCCGCGACCCGCAAGAGGACCTCGCGCGGCCCCGGATGCGGCCGGGGCACCTCGCGCACCTCGATCCGGCCGACGCCCACCAACACCGCGGCGCGCATCCCGGTACCCACGGCAGCCGTCTCACGGCTCACCCCCTGCCCGATCACTGCGCTCCCCGGACCGACGTCTCCAGCACGAGCACCGACGCGATCGTGCTGGGCGGCACGGCCGGGAGCCGGGCCACGAAGCCTCCCCCCGTCTCCGCCTGCTCGATGGTGAGCGGCTTCCCGTCGACGTAGGCCGCCGAATAATCCGGGTCCGGATTCATGGCGTCGGAGCCGTCCCGCTCGCGCGAGGTCGGAAACCGGACGTCGTGCACGTCGATCTGGGCGATCGTGGTAGGCGGCAGGCGCACCCTAGCCCCCTGCCCGATAGGCGCGCAGCCGTTGCCGCGCGGAGCCGAGCCCGTCGATACCGAGCTCCACGACGTCCCCGTCGGCGAGGTAGCGCGGTGGGCTCTGGCCGAGGCCCACACCGGAGGGCGTGCCCGTGGAAATGATGTCGCCGGGTAAGAGCGTCATGAACTGGCTGATGTAGCTGACGAGCGTCGGCACGTCGAAGATCAGCTCGCGGGTCGACCCGCACTGTTTCATCGCGCCGTTCACCTTGAGCCACAGGCCCAGGTCGTGCACGTCGCGAATCTCGTCCGGAGTGGCGAGGAAGGGTCCGAGCGGTGCGAAGGTGTCGCAGCTCTTCCCCTTCACCCACTGCCCACCGCGCTCCAGCTGGAAGGATCGCTCCGAATAGTCGTTGTGGAGCACGTAGCCGGCGACGTGTCCACCCCGCAGCACGTCGTCCCGCCCCACGTACGCCGCGCGGCGGCCGATCACGACCGCCAGCTCCACCTCCCAATCGACCTTGGTGCCTAGCCTCGGGATGATCACGTCGTCGTTCGGACCGGTGATCGCGCTCGTCGCCTTGAAGAAGAGCACAGGCTCCTCCGGCACGGCCATGCCGGACTCCCGGGCGTGATCGCGGTAGTTCAAGCCCACGCACACGATCTTGCTCGGCCGGCAGAGGGGCGGCCCCAGCCGGACGTCATCCGCCACCACCGGTGCGGCCGCTCCCTCGCGGGCGAGCCAGCCCGCGAGCCGTTCGAGCCCGCCCGACCCGAAGAACGCCTCGTCGTAGTCGGCGCCGAATCCCGAGGCGTCGATGCGCCTCTCGTCGGGGAGGATCAGCCCGGGTCGTTCCTGCCCCGGTCTGCCGAACCGGATGAGTTTCATCGCATCACATCTTCAGGGTGACAAAGCTGCCCCCGCAAGCCCGTCGCGAACGGGTACCTGCGGAGCGTGCGTCCGCGGGTTGTGTCGGGCCTCACACGCGGGCGGGCTCCTCCACGGCCGCGGGCTCGAGCCGCGGCGCCAGGGTGTGGATGATGACCCACGCGGTCACGTAGGCGAGGCCGCAGACCACGAAAATCGGCGTGTAGTCGTTTCCATTGGCCTCGAGAACGCGGCCGGTGACCCGCTGGAACAGCACGCCGCCCATGGCGCCGGCGAAGGCGCCGATCCCCACCACCGACCCTACCGCCGCCCGCGGAAACATGTCGCTCGCCAGCGTATAAACGTTGGCGGACCAGGCCTGGTGCGCCGCCGCCGCGACGCTCACGATCGCCACGGCCGCCCACATGCTCCCCGCGAGGGGGGCGAATGCCGTCGGGACGATCAGGAGCGCCATCGCCAGCATCGCCGTCTTGCGCGCCCGGTTCACCGTCCAGCCGCGCTGGATCAGGCGGCTCGAGAGCCAGCCGCCGCCTACCGAGCCGACGTCGGCGACGAGATACACGACGATCAGCGGCGGCGCGAGCTGGGCCAGCCGGATGCCGTACGTGGTGTCCAGGAATTTCGGGAGCCAGTACAGGTAGAACCACCAGATCGGATCGGCCAGGAGCTTCCCCACCGCGAACGCCCACGTCTGCCGAACCCCGAGCAGGCGAATCCACGGGACGGCGACCTCCGCTCCCTCGTCCCGGTCGCTCCGGATGTGCGCCAGCTCGCCCGACGACACGCGGGGATGCGTCTCCGGGCTCGCGTACAGAGCGAGCCACAGCACGAGCCACAGGAAGCCCAGGGAACCCGTGGCGATGAACGCCCATTGCCAGCCCCACGTCAGCGCAATCCGCAGAACGATGAGCGGTGTGACGATGGCGCCGGTGTTCGTGCCGGCGTTGAAGATCCCGGTGGCGAGCGCCCGCTCGCGCTTCGGAAACCACTCGGCCACGGTCTTGATCGCGCCGGGGAAGTTCGCCGATTCGCCGAGCCCCAGCAGCGCCCGGGCAGCGGAGAACCCCGCCGCGGTGCGGGCGAAGGCGTGGCCGATCGCGGCGACGCTCCAGGCCAAAGCCGCGGCGCACCCCGACGCGGTCGAGCAGCCGGCCCGCGGCGAGGAATCCGAACGCGTACACGAGGCTGAACCAGGAGACCACGTCGCCGTAATCGGACTCCGACCAGTGCAGCTCGCGCTGCAGGGTCGGCGCGAGGATGCCGAGCACCTGGCGGTCCACGTAGTTGATGGTGGTGACCACGAACAGGAGCGCGCACACCGTCCAGCGAAATCCGATCCGCGGCCGGCTCATCCCGTCAGCCCCTCCCACAGGCCGTACAGGTACATCGCCCCGAGCGCCCGGTCGTGGAGCCCGTACCCGGGGCGTCCCGTCTCGCCCCAGATCATGCGACCGTGATCGGAACGCATCGGGCCCGCGAACCCGACGTCGCGCAGCGCGCGCAGCACCTCGAGCATGTCCACCCCGCCGCACGCCGACGGATGCGGCGTCTCGTGGAATGTCCGGTCGCCGGTGACGAGCACGTTGCGGCAGTGGGTGAAATGGATGCGGCCCCCCCCGCCCCCCGCCATCGCACCCAGGCGGCGCACCATCGCGGGGAGGTCGTTCTCGGGGAGCGCACCGAGCGAGCCGGTACAGAGGGTCACCCCGTTTGCGGGGCTGTCCACGAGCCCCACGAGGCGTTCGAGGGCGGCCGCGTTGGTGACGATGCGGGGCAGCCCGAAGATCGGCCACGGCGGATCGTCGGGGTGGATCGCCAGGCGCACACCGGCCCGCTCGGCGACCGGGACGACCCGCTCGAGGAAGTACGCGAGATTCTCCCAGAGCCGCTCCGCGTCCACGTTGCGATAGGCCGCGAGCAGCGCGCCGAGCTCGCCGGCGGAGTACGCGGTGGCCCAGCCGGGGAGGTCGCCCGTGCCGCGCGACAAATCGATCGCGGCAAGCGCGCCGTCGTCGTAGGCGAGCGCCGTCGAGCCGTCCGGCAGCCGCCGCGCGAGATCGGTGCGCATCCAGTCGAACACCGGCATGAAGTTGTAGCACAGCACCACCGGGACGCCGACCTCGCCCATGGCGCAGACGCTCTCGCAATAGTGATCGATGAGGCGATCGCGGCCGGGCCGGCCCAGCTTGATGTCCTCGTGCACCGGGATACTCTCGACCACCGCGAGGCGCAACCCCGCCCCTTCGACTTGCGCCCTCAGTCGGCCCAGCCCGTCGCGACTCCAGGCCGCGCCGACCGGGACGTCATACAGAGCGCTCACCACGCCCGCGACGCCCGGGATCTGGCGGATGTGCGCGAGCGGGATCGGGTCCGCCGGACCGAACCAGCGGAACGTCAGCATCATGATTGAAGGACCCGCTCGACCTCCGCGGCGCTCACCCGGCAAAAGTCGCCGGGGATGGTCAACTTCAAGGCGCCGGCCGCGGTGGCGAACTCCAGCGCCTCGGCAGGCACACGGCGGTTCACCAGCGCGGCGATCAGGCCTGCGGCGAAGCCGTCTCCCCCGCCCACGCGGTCCACGACGCGCACGACGTGCCGCCGGCTCCGCAGCAGGGAGCCAGTCGCCGCGTCGTAGATGACGGCGCTCCAGCCGTGCTCCCTTGCGCCGAGGACCTCCCGGCTGGTGAGCGCGACGACGCGACAGCCGCAGCGACCGGCGATGCGACGCGCGACCTCGCAGTCGTTCTCGGCGGCGACCCCGAGCATGGCGCGCACCGCCGCCGGATTGCCGATCAGCACGTCCACTCCCTGCGCCAGCGGCTCGATCACCGGCTGGCCAGCGGCTCGATCACCGGCTGGGGATCCCGGCCACGCCACAGCGCCTCGCGGTAATTGAGATCCAGGCTCACCGGCGTGCCCTGCGCGCGCGCGCGGGCGACGGCGTCCGCCAGAGCCGCCGCCGGCCCCTCGCCCAGCGCGGGCGTGATCCCGGAGGCATGGAAGTGCTCGGCGCCCGCCAGCACGGCAGACCAGTCGAGTGACGCCGGGTCGAGCCGCGCGAACGCCGAGCCGGCGCGGTCGTACACCACCCGCATCGTTCGGAGATCGCGGCCCGGCTCGACGAAATACAGGCCCATGCGCTCGCCACCGCGCTGGATCCATTCGGTCCCGACTCCCTCGTGGCGCAGCGCGTCGATCCCGGCGTCGCCGATGGGGTTCGCCGGCACCCGCGTGACGTAGTCGCACCGCACGCCGAGGTGGCTCAGGCCGACCGCGACGTTCGCCTCCGCCCCGCCCCAGAACGTGAGCAGCTCGGGGGAGGCGAGCAATCGCTCTTCGTCCGGAGGGCTGAGCCGCAGCAGCAGCTCACCGAACGTCACCACGCGCGGGGCGCCGGCGCGGGTCACGCCGGGTCTCCGCCGACCACCCGCCGCGCCTCCGCCACCCGCTCGACGAGCGCCCGGGCGCGCCTCGTCAGCTCGGCGCCCGACTCGCTTCGCAGCAGGGCGGCGGAGAGGAGGGCGCCGCCCACGCTCACGGCCGCGGCCCCGGCGCGAATCCACTCGCCCGCGTTCTCCAGCGACACCCCTCCCGAAGGCACGACTCGCAGGAACGGCATCGGGGCAAGGATGTCCCGGGCGTAGCCGGGGCCCACCGCCGCGGCGGGAAAGACCTTCACGAGGGACGCTCCCGCGCGCCACGCCGCGAGGATCTCCGTTGGGGTGAAGGCGCCGGGCATGCAGGGGACGTCGCGGTCGCGGCACGCGCGGATCACGGCCGGATCGAGCGTGGGGCTCACCACGAAGCGCGCGCCGGCGGCGATGACGTCGCGAGCGGCGGCCTCGTCGAGCACCGTCCCCGCGCCGATGAGGCAGCCCGCGAGGCCGGCGTCCGACGCGAGGGCGCGGATCGCCTCGATCGCCCCCGGCGTCGTGAGCGTGATCTCCACGCCGCCCACACCACCCGCGGCGAGCGCCCGCGCGGCGGCGGAGAGCGGGACCGCCTCACGCGCCCGAACGACCGCGATCACGCCGCTCGCAAGCAACGCATCCAACCCGGGCAGCGTCGCCATCGCGCCGGTCATCGTGCGGCGCGGTCGGAAGCGGCGTGCTCCGGCGTGCCGCACAGCGCCTCGAGCGCCCCATCCACGCCGTCACGCTCCAGCAACAACAGCGATCGCGTCGTGGCCTCCAGAAACCCCGGTAGGTCGGCGAGATTCACGCCCCACAGCTCCGCATCGGCCAGCGCGCCGGCGACCACCCGCTCGAGCGTGCTTGCAAGCGCGGGGCCAGCGGCAGGATCGGGCTCGACGCCCTGCCAATGACGGACGATCAGCGGGAGATCGACGTCCGCCGCCGCGTTGGAACGGACCCAGCGCAGGTAGGCCGCGAAGCCGAGGGCGAGCCCTTGGGGCGCGCGTCCCCGCTTCACCCCAAAGCCGACGATCGACGGCACGACGCGGAGCCGGAGCTTGGCGGTCTGGTTCGTGGCGATCACGCGCCATTCGTGCTCGAGCCAGGGATTCCGGAACCGGTCCAGCACGGTCCGCGCGAACGCCTCCGCCGTCTCGGTGGGAAGGTCCGTCGCGGGGACGATCTCCGCGAACAGGACGTGCCGCAGGAAGGCGCCGAGTCGCGGATGCTCGGCCGCCTCGCGGACCGTACGCACGCCTGCCAGGAGCGCGAGCGGCGCCGTCACGCTGTGCGCCCCGTTCAGGAGGCGCAGCTTGCGCTCCCGGTAGAAGGCAATGTCGGGGGCGAAGATCACGGACTCAGGGGTAACGTCGATCGCAAACGCGCCGCGCGTCTCCGGGTCGGCTTCGATCGCCCAGAGGCAATGCGGCTCGGTCACCGTGAGGAGCGCGTCGGCGTAACCGAGGCGCCGCTCGAGCGGCGCGCGCGTGTCCGGCGCCGGCGTGCCCGTCGTGATCCGGTCCACCAGCGAGGAGCAGAACCGGACGCGCCGCGCGAGCCAGTCGCGGAACTCGGGCCCTCGCTCCAGCCGGTCCGCGAGGCGACCGACCATCGCCGCGAGGCGCGGCCCGTTGGCATCCACGAGCTCGGTCGGGATCACGAAGAGCGGGGGCCCGTCGGGGAGCCGCTCGAAGCGCGTGTACAGGAGGTCCGTCAGTTTGGGCGGAAATCCCGCGTCCGGCCGGAAGCCCGCTTCCGTCACGTTGCTGACGATCGTCTGCAGCTCGGGCCGCACAACCACCTCGCGCACCGCAGGCCACTCCGCATCCGCGACGAGCGCGCGCGAGATCGAGCCCACGAGGCGCGTCCGCTCGACCGGCGCTCCGTCCTCGAACCCCCGCTCGAGCAAGGTGAACAAACCGTCTTGGGCGTTGATGACGTTCGCCCGGCCATGCGGCGTGCTTTGCACGACCACGATGCGTCCGTCGAACCCACCGGCGCCGTTCGCCTCGTCCACGCACGCCGCACACACGGCGCGCAG
>QHVD01000224.1:13321-13768 GCA_003222235.1 Gemmatimonadota bacterium
GCGGCCAGTGCTCGTCGCTCAGCCGAGGGAGGTCGGGGGGGGGCATTGCGGTAAGCTGCGGGCCCTTTCATGCGGGCGCAACGCGCCGCGCCGCCGGGTTACCCTAGCGCGACCGCCAGGCTAATTTTGTTAGAGATGTCCACGAGCGCGACCCACGCCGCGCGTGAACCGCGCGACTCCGTGGTCATCCGGTTCGCCGGTGACTCGGGCGACGGGATGCAGGTGACGGGCGGCCGTTTCATGGTCGAGACGGCGCTCGCCGGCAACGACCTCACGACCTTCCCCGACTACCCGGCCGAGATCCGTGCCCCCGCGGGCACGACCTACGGCGTCTCGGCGTTCCAGATTCATTTCGGCGCCGTGGACGTGATGACGCCCGGCGACGAGGTGGACGTGCTCGTCGCGATGAATCCCGCGGCGCTCAAGGTCGATCTGAAGGACCTGCGG
>QHVD01000224.1:13870-16935 GCA_003222235.1 Gemmatimonadota bacterium
TCAAACCGTCCGGGCTCCAGTCCCGGGAAGCGCACCGCTGCCGCAACATGTGGGCGCTCGGGCTGATGCTGTGGATGTACGGGCGCGACCGCCTGGTCACGCTCGACTGGCTGAAGAAAAAGTTCGCCGGCCGGCCCGAGATCGCACAGGCCAACGTGGCGGCACTGAACGCGGGCCACGCCTTCGGGGAGACGGCCGAGATGTCGGAGTACGGCCCCGGGTACGTGGTGCGCCCGACGGCCGTCACGCCGGGCGTCTACCGCACCGTGAGCGGCACCGAAGCGCTCGCCTGGGGACTGCTCGCCGGAAAGCGGGCCGCGGGGCTCGAGAAGATGATCTTTGCGGGCTACCCCATCACGCCGGCCTCCCTGCTGCTGCACACGCTCGCCGACCTCAAGCGGTACGGGGTGATCACTTTCCAGGCGGAGGACGAGATCGCCGCCATCGGCGCCGCGATCGGCGCGGCGTACGCCGGCGCGCTCGGCGTGACGTCGACGTCCGGCCCCGGCATGGCGCTCAAGACCGAGATGCTCGGCCTCGCCATCGCGACCGAGCTGCCGCTCGTCGTCGTGGACTCCCAGCGGGGTGGCCCCTCGACCGGAATGCCGACGAAGGCCGAGCAGTCGGACCTGTTCCAGGCGGTCCACGGCCGGAACGCGGACGCGCCGCTCGCCGTGCTGGCCGCGGCGACGGCCACCGACTGCTTCGATGTCGCGATCGAAGCGGTCCGCATCGCGACGAAATACATGACGCCCGTGGTCCTCCTCTCAGACGCGTTCCTCGCTCACGCCGCCGAGCCGTGGCGGATCCCCGATCTAGACAAGCTGCCGCGATTCCCGGTCCGGTTTCACACCGACCCCGCCGGGTTCCATCCCTTCCTCCGGGAGCCGGAAACCCTCGCGCGCCCCTGGGCGCGGCCAGGGACGCCGGGGCTCGAGCACCGGATCGGCGGGCTCGAGAAGGACTACGACACCGGCCACATCTCCTACGACCCCGAGAACCACGCGCGCATGACCCGAGCGCGGGCGACGAAGATCGCCGGGATCGCGAACGACATCCCGCTCCAGACCGTGGCGCTGGGCGACGACCACGGCGCCCTCGCGGTCGTGGGCTGGGGCTCGACCTACGGCGCGCTCCACCAGGGGGTGCGCCGGGCTCGGGAGGAGGGGATAGACGCGTCACACATTCACCTCCGCTACCTGAATCCGTTCCCGCGCAACCTGGGTGAGCTGCTCCGGCGGTTCGACCGGATCCTCGTGCCGGAGATGAACAACGGGCAGCTCGTCGCCCTGTTGCGCGCGGCGTTCCTCGTGCCCGCCGAGGGCTTCAACAAGGTCGAAGGGAAGCCCTTCAAGGTGGCCGAGATCGTGGAGGCGATCCGGGAGCGGCTGGACAGATGACCTACGCCACGCGAGGCTTGGTCTCCGTTCCCCCTCTCCACGCCGTGGGGAGGGGGTCAGGGGGTGAGGACACGGAGGTTAGGTCATGACCGTCACGACCATCACCGACGCCGAGCTGCAGCCCAAGGATTACGCGTCCGACCAGGAAATCCGGTGGTGCCCGGGGTGCGGAGATTACGCGATCCTCAAGGCGGTGCACAAAGCGCTGGCGGACGCGGGGGCGGAGCGGGAGCGCACCGTGTTCGTGTCCGGCATCGGGTGCGCGGCCCGGTTTCCGTACTACATGTCCACCTACGGGTTCCACACGATCCACGGGCGCGCGCCCGCGATCGCGACCGGGATCAAGCTCGCGAACCCCGAGCTCGACGTGTGGGTCATCACGGGGGACGGGGACGGGCTGTCTATCGGCGGAAACCACATGCTGCACGTGCTGCGCCGCAACGTGGACGTGCAGATCGTGCTGTTCAACAACGAGATCTACGGCCTCACCAAGGGCCAGTACTCCCCCACCTCCCGACGCGGCACGAAGTCCCCATCGACGCCTCAGGGCTCAGTCGACTACCCCGTCTCGGCCGGCGCCTTCGCGCTCGGCGCCGGGGCGCGGTTCGTGGCGCGTTCGGTGGACACGCTGCAGGCGCACCTCGTGGGCGTGCTGAAGCGCGCCCGCGCGCACCGCGGCGCGTCGTTCGTCGAAGTGTTCCAAAACTGCGTGGTTTTCAACGATGGGGCGTTCGATGCCTTCACGGCGAAGGACGTCGCGGCGGACACACAAATCCACGTGGAGCACGGGAAGCCGCTGCTCTTCGGGGCCGGGAAGAATCGCGGACTGCGCCTGAAGCCGCGGAAACTCGAGCTCGAAGTCGTGACCGTGGGCGAGGGTGGCATCACCGCAGACGACGTGCTGGTGCACGACGAGACGAACCGCGCGCTCGCGCACATGCTCGTGGCCCTCGAGCCACCCGCCTTCCCGGTGGCGCTCGGCGTCATTTACTGCAGCCCGGTGCCGTCGTTCGAGGCGGAGGTGTACGCGCAGGCCAGTGCCGCTAGTGCCGGACGGGGAGCTCCGGACCTGGCGGAGCTGTTCGTGACCAAAGAGGGGACCTGGACGGTGAGTTGAGGCGGGCTCACGCTCTGTAAGAGGGCAGTCGCTAATCCACGAACGCCCAGAGGAGAGCCCGGCTCGTTTCATCGAGGACCGCAGGATCAGTGACGTGGTAGAGGTCCCCCGCCACGTCGCGGATCAGCAGCCCACCGTGCGGCAGGAGCCGGGGCCAGGCGTCGAGATGGGTCTGGAACGAGCGCGCCCCCTGCCGGGTCTCCACCCGCCAATGCCGGATCTCGACCTCCTCCTCGATCGCCGTCACCCGCGTGATCTCGAAGACGAACCCCGCGGCCACGAGCGCTTCCTCGAGGACGCACCGCGAGGCGGGGTCCAGCTCCGCCGGGTCCCGCACCAGCGCGAACTCCTCCTCGTCATCGTCGCGCAGCGACACGAAGCGCGCGGGCTCGGACCACGGGAAGCAGCGCCGCACCCACACCGCGCGCTCCGCGCCCTCCCGGACCGCCCACAGCCGGCCGTCCGCACGCCGCTCGAGGGTAAGGGCGCCGGCGGGCACCGGTGCGAGTTCGACTCCGTATTTCCTGACTACGGTCGTTGTCATTGAT
>QHVD01000225.1:0-2111 GCA_003222235.1 Gemmatimonadota bacterium
TCCGAAGCGGCTGGGACGAGTCGCAGCGTGATCCGGTGACGATCGCGCGGCGCTGCCGGGACGCGGGGGCCCAGGCGCTGACGCTCCACGCCCGCACGCGCACGCAGATGTTCTCGGGAACGGCCGATTGGGACGAGATCGCCCGGGTGGTGGACGCGCTCGACATCCCCGTGATCGGTAACGGCGATGTTACGACCTCGAAGCACATCGTCGCGATGCGGGACCACACGGGGTGCGCCGGCGCAATGATCGCCCGCGGATCGTTCGGCAATCCCTGGATCTTCGCGCAGGGCCGCGAGCTGCTCGACGGGGCGGGGGAGCCGAAGCGCGCCGACCCGGCTCCGGAGGAACGGCTCGACGCGGCGCTGGCGCATGCCCGGCTCGCGCTGCGGCTGCAGGGCGACACGCGCAAGACCGCCCTCGAGTTCCGGAAGCACTTCGGCTGGTACACGAAGGGCGTGCCGGGCGCGGCGCAGCTGCGCGAGCGGCTGTTTCAGATCGAGTCCATGCAGCAGGCCGAGCAGATCTGCTCGGCCTATCGGGTCGACCTGGCCGCGGAGCAAGCGGCGTGAAGCTCGAGGATCTCGAGCGGTTCATCGAGCGCCTCCCTTTCGCCACCATCGATCACCTCCGGCCCCTCACGCAGGGGCATCAGGAAGTGATCTTTTGCCAGGGGAAGACGCCTGAGCAGGTGGTGGAGATCGCGCAGCGGCTGGAGGTCGCGGGCGGGAGCTTTCTCGCCACCCGGGCGGACCTGCCGCATCGTGAAGCCCTCGCCGCGCGGTTTCCGCGGGCCGAGGCGAACGAGCTCGGTCGCACGGTCTATCTCCCGCCCGTCCCCGAGCCCGAGCCGACGGGGCGGGGCACGATCCTCATCGTGACGGCTGGTACGAGCGACCTGCCGGTGGCCGAAGAGGCGGCCGTCACGGCCCGGGCGCTGCGGAATCGCGTGGGACGCTTGACCGACGTGGGGATTGCGGGGCTGCACCGAGTGCTCACCCAGACGGACGCGCTGCGCAGCGCCGCCGTGATCATCGTCGTGGCGGGGATGGAAGGCGCCCTGCCGAGCGTCGTGGGCGGGCTCGTGTCGGTCCCGGTCATCGCCGTGCCGACGAGCGTCGGATACGGCGCGTCCTTCGGCGGGATAGCGGCGCTGCTCGGAATGCTGAACTCCTGCGCGTCTGGGATCACCGTAGTGAACATCGATAACGGATTCGGCGCCGCCGCCGCCGCGAGCCGCATCAACCGCTCATGAAGCCGCGGGGAGTCTGGGTCGGGCGCGGCCTCGCCCTCCTGGGACTGGCCGCCGTCGTCGCGGCCGTGCGGCAGACGCACGGTTGGGCGCTGCTCGCGGCCGCGGGCGGCATGCTGGCGGCGGCGGGCCTAGCCCTCGGCCCGCTCGTGCGGCTCTGGCTCTCCGGGCAGTCCGTCTCCCTGCCGTCCGACTTCGAGCACGCACTCGATCTGCTGCGTCGCGCGCATGGGGCGCGCGCCGGCTGGGTCGTGGGCCTCGACCCGGGCGACGTCGAGGTGATCGGGGGCGGGGGGCGCACGACGCCCGTGAGCCGGGATGCGCGCCGGCGCGGGGAAGCGATCGCCCAGCTCGCTTCCGTGGACGGGCGCGCTCACGTGGTCCGCGAGGCCGAGGGCACCTACGTCGCCGTCGGAGACTTTCCGTTCGGCGCCGGATTGCTCCTCGCCGAGCGAGATGCCGCGTCCGGAATCGCCCAGGCCGTCGGCGAGGAGCTGCGCCGGTTGGTGGCGAGCATGCGGCTGGCGCACCTCCATCAGGTGGCCGAGCAGCCCGCCCAGCTCGTGGCCAAGCAGCTGGCGGCGGTCGCGGCGGGGACCAAGACCCTGGAAGGCGTGGCCAAGGCCGGGGTCGAGCTGGCGCAGCGGCTCTCGCAGCGCGGAGCGGCGATCGTGCTGCAAGGCGGGGGCGGCGGACCGGGCGCAGCGGGCGGCGGTGGGGGCGGTGGAGGCGGGGGGGGCGGGGGGGGCGGCGCCGGCGACGCGCGCGTCGTCGCCGTGTCGAGAGCGGCGGACACCCGACTCGCCGGTCTCGCGCTGCCGGGCGACGCTCCGGCGTTACGCGCCGTGCTCTCCGGAGT
>QHVD01000225.1:2150-4922 GCA_003222235.1 Gemmatimonadota bacterium
CCGGACCGCCGGCGAGGAGAGCGCGCGGGGATGGCCTACCCTCTGGCGGACGGGAACTTTCCCATCGGCGCGCTGGTGCTGACCGGGCCGCCGCTCCGTCAGGGAACGGCGGCGGCGGACCAGATCCAGCGACTCAGTGCGGAGCTCGGTTCGCGCCTCGCCGCCGCCCGGGCAGTGTACGAAGCCGAGCAACGCGCGGTGCGCGACCCCCTTACGGGACTCAATAACCTGCGGGAGTTCGAGCGCCTGCTCGGGACGCACGCCGGGCCGAGCCCGCCGATCGCGACACTCATTTACGCCGATGTCGACCGCTTCAAGAAGCTGAACGACACGTTGGGGCACGCCGCGGGCGATGCGGCGCTCCGGCACATCGCGGGAATCCTGGTGTCGGCCGTGCGCGACAAGGATCTGGTGGCCCGCATCGGCGGTGAGGAGTTCGCGGTCTGGATGCCCCACACGCCGATGGACGCGGGGCTCGAAGTGGCCGAGCGCATCCGTCGCACCGTGGAGACGAAGGCGTGGCGCTGGGACGGCGAGCCGCATCCGCTCACGCTGTCGTGCGGGGTGGCGAGCTATCCCGCGAGCGTGCGGGACGTCAAGAACTTGCGCGCGGCGGCGGACGCGGCCCTGTACCGCGCCAAAGAGGCAGGCCGCAATCGAGTTGAAAAAGCCTCCGCGGCCGACTAGCTTAGGGTCACGGGGGCGACAGGCTTCGACGGGTTTGGCGAGGGCGTCGCTGCGTGCCCAGGTCGTCAGTCACCTGGTAAAACCACTGGCAAACACACAACTGCCAACTCTGAATTGGCAATGGCTGCGTAAGCTTCGGCTTCACGCACCTGCGTGAGTGGCAGCCCGCCTGAGGCGGCGCTCACGTATCGAAAAATCGGGCTGGCGTGACCCGGGGCCCGAACGGGTTGCGTGAGAGTATTCGAGGGCTCGTTGCTGCCGCGGCCGGCGCTGCGCCGCGGTGGTGAGACTCAAGAAGCGTCGCCTACGCACGTAGTAGCGGCATCGGAGTCATTCTCGGACCGGGGTTCGATTCCCCGCGCCTCCATGTAAAAACGGGAAACGGGAAACGGGATGCATCTTCCGTTTCCCGTTTCTCGTTTCCCGCGGTGAGGTAGCCGCGCCGCTCGGGAGGGTCCGCGCCGCCGGTCGTCTGCTGGCTCTCCGCCTCGGCGGGCGCTACCATTGTGCGCACTTCACTGTTCACTCGGAGGCGACGGATGGGCGCGGTGCTCGATCTCGTGCGGGTGCTGTTCGAGCCGGCGAAGGTGTTCGAGCGGGTGCGCGAGAAGCCCACGTTCTTCGTGCCCGTAGTCGCGATTATCGTCGTCTCGATCGGGGTTGGCGCGCTCTCGCTGCCCTACATCAAGGCCGCTCTGGCACCGGTGCTGGCGAAGGCGGCCGCCGCCCGTGGCGGCGCGCCCCCCGACCCGGGGAAGATCGCCGCCTCGCAGATCGTGGCCTCAGCCGTCTTCGTGCCCATCTTCCTGGCGCTATCCGCAGGCTTCCTGTGGGTGAGCGTGTCGCTGTTCGGCGAGGACGCGAAGTATCGCCTGCTCCTCTCCGTGGTCACCTACAGCGCCGTGACGTACCTGCTCCAGCTCGTTGCGAGCTTCGCGGTCCTGTCGCTCCGGGGCGTGGAGAGCATCACGTCACCCGCCGACCTGCAGCCGGCGTTCGGCCTCGATCTCCTCGCTCCCGCCACGACCGGCTACGCCGGCTCCCTGCTGCGAAGCGTGAACCTGTTCTCGGTTTGGGGTGCGGGGCTGAACGGCATCGGCATCGCGACGACACACCGCACGTCGAAGACCACGGGGTACGGAGCCGCCGCCGTCGCCTTCGTGATGATCGTGCTGCTCCTGAGCCTGCTCGCCCTGCTGCAGCCGCAGGCCTAGCGCGCTCTACACCGTCGCCTTGGTCCGGTTGATGACGCCCTGCTCCTCGAGCGCGGCCTGCGCCGCCGCGAGCCGGGCGATGGGAACGCGGAACGGGGAGCAGGACACGTAGTTCATGCCGGCGTGGTGGCAGAACTTGACCGAGCTCGGTTCACCCCCGTGCTCGCCGCAGATGCCGATCTTGAGGTCGCTGCGCGTCCCCCGGCCCAGGCGCACGGCGATCTCGATCAGCTTGCCGACCCCTTCCTGGTCGAGCACCTGGAAGGGGTCCTCCTTCAGGATCCCGTGCTCCACGTAGAACGGCAGAAACCGGCCCGCGTCGTCGCGGGACAGACCGAACGTGGTCTGCGTGAGATCGTTGGTCCCGAAGGAGAAGAACTCGGCCTGTTTGGCGATCTCGTCCGCCGTGAGCGCGGCCCGCGGCAGCTCGATCATCGTGCCCACGAGATAGGGCACCGCCCGCCCTTCCGCCAGGAACACTTCCTGCGCCACGCGGCGCACGATCTCCGCCTGGCGGCGCAGTTCCTCCACGTGCGCCACCAGCGGGATCATCACCTCGGCCACGATCTTGTGCCCCCGTGCCACGACCCGGCCGGCGGCTTCGAACACCGCCCGGGCCTGCATCTCGGTGATCTCGGGATAGGTGATCCCCAGGCGGCAGCCGCGGTGGCCCAGCATCGGATTCGCTTCGACGAGCGAGCCTACAAGGCGCTGTAGCTCCGCCGCCGACACCTTCATGGCTTTCGCGAGGGCCGCGATCTCCTCGCGTGTGTGGGGCAGAAACTCGTGCAACGGCGGGTCCAGCAGCCGGATGGTGACGGGATAGCCGGCCATCGCCTCGAAGATCCCCTCGAAGTCGGCACGTTGCATC
>QHVD01000225.1:4948-20144 GCA_003222235.1 Gemmatimonadota bacterium
TCGTCCGGCGCCACGATCATCTCGCGCATCGCGGTGATGCGGTCGCCCTCGAAGAACATGTGCTCCGTGCGGCACAGCCCGATGCCTTCGGCGCCGAGCTCGCGGGCGCGCTTCGCGTCCGCCGGCGTGTCGGCATTGGCGCGCACGCGCAGGCGGCGGCGCTCGTCGGCCCACGCCATCAGCTGCTCGTAGTGCTCGCCGATCTTGGGCCGCACCAGCTTCGCGGCGCCCAGGATCACGCGACCGGTCGTGCCGTCCACGGTGATGGTCTGGCCCCGCTTCACTACGCGCCCGTTCGCGCGGAACCGGCCGCCCGCCGGGTCCACGTGGATGTCGTGGGCTCCGACGACGCAGGTCTTGCCCATCCCCCGCGCCACGATCGCCGCGTGGCTCGTCATCCCGCCGCGCGCCGTGAGCACGGCTGCGGCCGCCACGATGCCGTGGAAGTCCTCCGGGCTCGTTTCGGGACGCACCAGGATGACCCGGTGCCCCTGTTTCGCCAGCGCCTCAGCCTCGTCGGCATCGAACACCGCTTCGCCCGTCGCGGCGCCGGGAGACGCCGGCAGACCCTTTGCGACCACGGTGACCGCGGCGCGCGGGTCCACCATCGGGTGGAAGATCTGGTCCAGGTCTTGAGGCGGGACCCGCTGCACCGCCTCGTCCTTGCTGATGAGCCCCTCGCGCACCAGCTCCACCGCGACGCGCACCGCCGCAAGTCCGGTGCGCTGGGCGCGGCGCGTCTGCAGCATGTAGAGCGTGCCGCGCTCGAACGTGAACTCGATGTCCTGCACGTCGCGGAAGTGGCGCTCGAGCTTCGCGGCGATGCGCTCCAGCTCGCGGTAGACCTTGGCGAGCTTGCCGCGGTTCAGCTTGCCCAGCGGCTCGGGGGTGCGCGCCCCCGACACGACATCCTCGCCCTGGGCGTTGGCCAGGAAGTCGCCGTTCAACACCTGCTCGCCGGTGCGACAGTCGCGGGTGAAGGCGACGCCGGTACCCGAATCGTCACCCATGTTGCCGTAGACCATGGCGACCACGTTCACGGCGGTGCCCAAATCGTCCGGAATGCCGTGGATCCGCCGGTAGTCCAGCGCCCGCCGGGTGTTCCAGCTCTTGAAGACCGCCTCGATCGCCCGCCATAGCTGCGCCATGGGGTCGTCGGGGAAGGGGACGCCCCGCTTCGCCTGGACGATGGCCTTGAACTCCCGCACCAGCGCCTCGAGGTCCTCCTGCGGGAGGTCAATGTCGCGCTCGACGTCCCGGCGTCGCTTGAACTCCTCCAGCACCTGCTGGAACGGCTCCTTGCCGAGGTCGAACACCACGTCGCCGTACATCTGCACGAAGCGACGGTAGGAGTCGTACGCGAAGCCAGGATTTCCAGAGCCGGCCAGGAGCCCCCGCACGGTCTCGTCGTTCAGGCCCAGGTTCAGGATCGTTTCCATCATGCCGGGCATCGAGACGGCCGCGCCGGAGCGCACGGATACGAGGAGGGGGTTCTCCGGGCTGCCGAACTTCTTGCCGGTCGCCTGCTCGAGCTGCTTCAAGTGGCGCTCCACCTCTTCGCGCAGGCCGTCGGGGAAGGAGCCGGTTTCGACATAGGAGACGCAGAGCTTGGCGGAGATGGTGAAGCCGGGGGGGACGGGTAGGCCGAGGTTGGCCATCTCGGCGAGTCCCGCGCCCTTGCCGCCCAGGATGTCCCGCATGGCGGCCGAGCCGTCGGCCCGGCCGTTGCCGAAGAAGTACACCCACCGCTCGAGGGACGGCACCGGGGGGGGGCCTACGCTGGAAGCGCGACTTGAAGGGGCGCGGCGTGCCGCGCCCCGGCCAGCTCATCCGGGATGGGTGTGGGGTAGTCCCCCGAGAAGCAGGCGTGACAGAACTCGCCGGAATCGCCGCCCGCCGCGCGGAGCATGCCCTCGAGCGACAGGTAGCCGAGCGAGTCCACGCCAAGGTGCCGGCGGATCGTTTCGACGCCGTGACTCGAGCCGATGAGCTCGGCCTTCGTGGGCGTGTCGATGCCGTAGTAGCACGGTCCGGTGATGGGCGGCGAGGCGACGCGGAAGTGCACTTCCTTCGCCCCCGCCTGCCGGATGAGCTGCACCAGCGCCCGGCTCGTCGTCCCCCGTACGATCGAATCGTCCACGACGACCACCCTCTTCCCTTCGAGCACCTCACGCACCGGATTGAACTTGATCTTGACTCTCGTCGTCCGGCCCGGCTGCGCCGGGTGAATGAACGTCCGGCCGACGTAATGGTTCCGGATGAGGGCGTGCTCGAGCTTGATCCCCGATTCCTCGGAAAAGCCGAGCGCCATCGCGTTCGCCGAGTCGGGCACGGAGAACACGCAGTCCGCGCCGGGCGCCGGATGCTCGTGCGCGAGCTCGTGGCCCAGCCGGCGCCGCACCCGGTCCACGGAGCGGTGAAACACCGTGCTGTCGGGCCGGGAGAAGTAGACGAGCTCGAACACGCAGCGGCGGTGCGGCTTCGGCGGCAGCCGCGGCAGCTCGTCCAGCCTCGCGCCCTGGATGCGGAGGAAATCCCCGGGCTCGAGCTCGCGCACGGCCGTCGCCCCCGCGATGTCGAGGGCGCACGTCTCGGAGGCTACGACCCAGCCGCTTCCGAGCCGGCCCAGGACGAGGGGCCGGAAGCCCCGGGGATCGACGACGGCGTACAGCGTCCGGCCGACGGTGATCACGAGCGAGTAGGCGCCCTCCACACGCTCGAGCGCATCGAGCAGCTGGTCCTCGGGCTCGCGCGCCTCGGAGCGCGCAATCAGGTGAACCAGGACCTCGCTGTCCGACGAGCTCTGGAAGATCGAGCCCTTGGCGACGAGGTCCGCGCGCAGCTGCACGGCGTTGGTCAGGTTGCCGTTGTGGGCGAGGGCGAGCGGCCCTTCGCGGTAGCGCGCGAGCACCGGCTGGGCGTTGGCCAGCACGGACGTGCCGGCGGTCGAGTAGCGGGCGTGCCCGATCGCGACGTCACCGGGCAAGCCGCTCAAGACCCGTTCGGAGAAGAGATCCGAGACGAGGCCCATGCCGCGGTGCGACCGGGCTTCGCCAGCGGCGTCCAGCGCGACGATGCCGGCCGACTCCTGTCCCCGGTGCTGCAGGCTGTACAGACCCAGATACGCGACGCGGGCCGCGTCGGGGACACCTGTAACGCCGATGATGCCGCACATGTCGCCGTCAGTCTCCCATGCGACGGGGTATCGCGCTGAAATATACGTCCCGCAGCCGTCCGATACGGTGTGAGACCTCGCCGTCGCCCAGCCGGATGCGCAGGCTCCCGCCGCGCTCGCGCACCGTGCCCGCGCGGTGCGCCGGGACGCCGAGCTCCTGGGCCAGCGCGGCGACGGCGCCCCCGCGCTCGGGAGGGCACGTGACGACGGCTCGGCCGTGAGATTCACTGAAGAGCAATTCCACAGCCGCAAGCCGTAAGGCGTAAGCCGTAAAGTCGACATCGAGGCCGAAGCCTGGCTCCTCGTACGGGCCGCCCATGGCGACTTCCGCGAGGGCGACGCCCAGGCCGCCCTGGGAGCAGTCGTGTGCCGAGCGGAACAGTCCGACCGCGGCGCCGGCGACGAGGAAGTCCACGAGCCGCCGTTCGGCGGCGAGATCCACGCGCGGCGGCTCGCCGCCGACGAACCCGTGCAGCGCCTCCCACAGCATCGACCCGCCCAACTCGGAGCGGGTCTCGCCGAGCACGAACACGACATCCCCGGTGACGCGGGCATGGCTCGGGACGGCTCGCTCCGCATGCGCAATGAGCCCGACCATCCCAACAACCGGGGTCGGGTCCACGGCGCCCTCGGGGCTCTCGTTGTAAAAAGAGACGTTCCCGCCTGTGACCGGCGTCTCGAGCGCCCGGCAGGCGTCCGCGATTCCGCGGGAGGCCTCCCGGAACTGGTGGAAGACGGCGGGCCGCTCGGGGCTGCCGAAGTTCAAGCAATCGGTGACGCCGAGGGGGCGTGCACCGGTGCACGCGACGTTTCGCGCTGCTTCCGCCACGGCCGCCTTGCCGCCCTCGTACGGATCGAGCAGCACGTAACGGCTGTTGCAATCGACCGTGACCGCGAGGGCGAAATCAGCGTCCCGAACGCGGATCACTCCGGCATCCCCGCCCGGGCCGATCACCGTGCTCGCCCGCACCGTCGAATCGTATTGCTCGTAGACCCAGCGCTTGGACGCGACCGGGGGGTGGTCAAGGAGCTCGAGAAGGACTTCGTCAGGTGCTAGGTGCTTGGTGTTAGGTGTTGGGCGTGACGCGCGGCGCCGGGCGATCTCGGGGTCTTCGGCGGCCTCAGGATGATAAACCGGGCAGTCGTCGATCAGGCGCTGGGCCGGGATCTCGACCACGACCTGCTCCCCCCAGGTCGCGCGGTACAGGCCGTCGTCGGTCACACGGCCGATCGGCGTGGCGCTGAGCTCCCACTTGGCCGCGATCGCCTGGACGTCCTGCACGCGGTCCGCCTTGGCCACGAGCAGCATCCGCTCCTGCGATTCCGAGAGCAGGATCTCGTACGGGGTCATCCCCGGCTCGCGGATCGGCACGCGCGCGAGGTCGATCTCCACGCCCACGCCGCCCCCTCCCTTTGCGGCCATCTCGGCCGACGACGACGTCAGCCCCGCGGCGCCCATGTCCTGGATCGCGACGATGTGGCCGGACGCGATCAGCTCGAGGCTCGCTTCGAGCAGGAGCTTCTCGGTGAAGGGGTCGCCAACCTGCACCTGAGGCCGGCGCCGCGCGCTCTCGCGGGTCAACTCCTCCGACGCGAACGAGGCGCCATGGATGCCGTCCCGCCCCGTGCGCGCGCCTACGACGAGCAGCACGTTGCCGACGCCGTGCGCCGCGGCCTTGATCAGGTCCACCTCTTTCAGGAGGCCGACGCACATGGCGTTGACGAGCGGGTTGCCGGAGTAGCTTGGCCCGAAGTCCACCTCGCCCCCCAGCGTGGGCACGCCCACGCAGTTCCCGTAGTCGGCGACCCCGCGCACCACCCCGGCGAACAGGTAACGGTTCCGCGCGTCGTCCAGCGGCCCGAAGCGCAGGCTATTGAGGAGCGCCACGGGGCGGGCGCCCATGGTGAAGACGTCGCGGAGGATGCCGCCGACGCCCGTGGCGGCCCCCTGATACGGCTCGACCGCCGAGGGATGGTTGTGCGACTCGATCTTGAAGGCCACCGCCCAGCCGCCCGGAAGCCGCAGCACGCCGGCGTTCTCCCCGGGTCCCTGGACCACCTGCGGCCCGGTGGTCGGCAGCGTCCGCAGCACGGGCTTTGAGTGCTTGTAGGCGCAGTGCTCGCTCCACAACGCCGAGAACACCCCGAGCTCGGCGAACGTGGGCGCGCGATCGAGCATCGCTTCGATGCGGCGGTATTCCTCGGGGGAGAGATTGTGCTCGCGAACGAGGTCCGGCGTGATTCGCGGGTCGCCCGCAAAGGGCGTGGCCCGGGTCATGAGTCGGATGCCTTCGTCCCGGCCACCCCGCGCATGACGGCGCGGAACACGCGACCGATGACGTTCGGCTCGGGATGCTTGAGCAGGGTCTCCGCCTCGCCCGCGTCGAACCAGATCCCGTGGCAGTGCGTGCACTGGTCGATCTGGACGCCGTGCCACTCGCCGGTGATCAGGTCGAAGCCGCACTTCGGGCACTTCATGAAGTGGGAGTGGCGCTCCCGCTCGATCGCGGCGCGCTGGGCAGTCTCGCGCTGCTGGCGCAGCAGCTCGGCTTCGCGCCGGGCGAAGTACTCCTCTTCGTTCTTGCTGGGCTTGTCGGGCATCGGCCTCAGGGCGTGGCCGGTGGCTTCACGGTCAGCGTGTCGCCGCCGACGCTCGGGTGAGGTTTGGTCCCCGAAGGCGAGGACGATTGCCCGCTGTACCCGTGGCCCGGCCAACGCAGCACGGCGTCCACCACGCGGCCGTTCTGGAGCGTCACGATGTCCTCCGTGCCGCAGGTGTATTCGCAGCCGTTCCTGAAGAAGAGGTACGTCCAGTCGCCCTGGCGCCGCACGGCCACGGGGGCGCCCCACAGCGTATAGACGTCCTTCTCGCCCATCCCGGGCGCGATGGTGCCCGTGTCGGGCGACTCGTAGGACATGTCGCGGAACGCCTCCGGTGGTGCCGGGACCTCCGTGCCCGGAGTTGAGCGTCGAGCGTGGCGAGCGGGCTCGGGAGCCGGGGAGGTCGCCGGGGCGGCCGGCTCGGCATGCGCGGGGCCCGCGGCGGGCGCCGGGAGCGGCTTTGCCGGCGCGGCCTTCGCCGGCGCGGGAGACGCGGACTGGCCGCGCAGCCCGGCGATCTTCTGCTTGAGGTTGGCGAGCTGGGTGTTGAATTGTTCACACCCTGAGGTGGCGATCGCCAACAGCGCGCACGTCCACAGCGTGCTGCGTCGCATATCGAGCCTCCATGGAGAGAAAGACACGGGCGCCGTCCTCGCCGCCCAGCACCGGAGCGTTGCGCCGCTCCGGGTGCGGCATGATCCCCACCACATTCCGGCCGGGGCTCGAGACCCCGGCGATGGCGTTCGTCGACCCGTTCGGGTTCTCGCCCGTGTAGCGCCAGACGACGCGGCCGCCGGCCTCGAGCTCGGCCGCCGTGCGCGCGTCGACGACGTAGCGTCCTTCACCGTGGGCGATCGGGACCGCCAACACGGCACCCGGCTCGTACCCGCACGTGAACGGCGTGTCGGTCGCCTCCACGTGGACCCGCACCAGGCGGGAGAGAAAGCGGAGGCGCGCGTTCCGCATCAGGCCGCCCGGCAACAGCCCCGCCTCGCACAGGATCTGGAAGCCGTTGCAGATACCCAGCACCGGGCCGCCGGCGCGCGCATGCTCGGTCACGGCGGTCATGACCGGAGAGAAGCGGGCGATGGCGCCCGCGCGCAGGTAGTCGCCGTAGCTGAACCCGCCCGGGAGGATCACGACGTCGGGCCGCTTCAGATCGGCGTCGCGGTGCCACACGCGGTAGGCGTCGGACCCCGCCTGCCGGGCCGCCGCGATGGTCTCGGCGTCGCAGTTAGAGCCGGGGAACACGATCACCGCCACGCGCTGCATCAGGTCGCCCCCCTCCCCCCTCCCCCCTCCACCGCCAGGTCGTAGTCTTCGATCACGGGGTTGGCCAGGAGCCGGTCGCACATCTCCCGCGCCCGCGCCAGTGCTTCCTCCCGCGACCCGGCCTGTACGTCGAGCATCAGGTGCTTGCCCATCCGCACCCGCCCGACCTCGCCGAAGCCCAGAGCGTGCAGCGCGCGTTCCACCGCCTCCCCCTGGGGATCGAGCAGCGTCGCGCGGGGCATCACGCGAACCTCGACGCGGAAGGCGCTCAATCCACCCGCCCGCGCGGCTCGATGCCCCGGGAGCGCTCGCCAATGTCGTCGGCCCCCGGCTCGCCGTCCGTGATCACGATCGGCCCCGCGATCTCGGCCTCTTCGCCCTCACTCTCCTCGTCCAGGAATCCCAGGAACACCGCGCGCAGCACGCCGTAGGCCATGTAGGCCACGCCCAGCGGGAAGAAGAATGCGTCGTGCTCGAGCAGCCCGAATACGAGGATAAACAAGATCGTGACGAGTCCCAAGAGCCCGCGCACGGTCCGCAGCCCCGCCCGCGGCACCGTGGCGTAGCGCACGTTGCTGACCATCAGGATCGTGAGCAGGATCACCAGCAGCTGCATCGTGTGATGGCGCGGCAGGTAGCGGAACACCACGCGGTAGAGATCGGTCGTGGTGAACGGATAAAAGGTGGCGAGCGTCATCCCCGCAGCCGGGGAGGGAAGGCCGACGAAATGCCGTTTGGTGCGCCCCGCCTGCGTGATGTTGAAACGCGCCAGCCGGATCGCCGCCGCCATGACGTAGAAGTAGCAGAAGATCCACTCCGCCTGTCCCCCGCTCGTGAACTCGAGCTGGTAGATGAGAAAGGCGGGCGCCACGCCGAAGCTCACCACGTCCACCAGGCTGTCGAGCTCAGCGCCGAACCGCGTCCCGGCCCCGGAGAGCCGCGCCACGCGCCCGTCGAGCGCATCCAGGATCCCGGCGACGACGACGTACCAACCGGCCCGATAGAACTCGCCTCGGGAGGCCAGCACGATCGACCATATGCCGAAGAACAGATTGAACAGCGTGAAGAGGCTCGGGACGACGATGACGACGCGTCGCATGCTGGGGCGGGGGAAACGCCTCATGACAGAGACTCCGCCAGCACGGTAACGCCGGCCCGGACCCGTTCGCCCACGGCCACGCGCACGGCCGCGCGACCGGCCACCGGCACGAACACGTCCACCCGCGACCCGAACCGGATGATCCCCATTCTGTCGCCCTGGCCGACGCGCTGGCCGGGCGTGCCATCGGTGATGATCCGGCGGGCGATGAGCCCGGCGATCTGGCGCACCAGCAAGGGGCCCTGGGCCGTGCGGATTCCCACCGACGCTTGCTCGTTGTCGAGACTCGCCTTCTCGGCCGCCGCGTGCAAGAACTTCCCCGGGTTGTAGCGCAGCAGCTCGATCGTCCCCGTCGCGGGATATCGGTTCACGTGCACGTCGAACACGCTCATGAAAATCGAGATGCGGGTGGCCGGCGCCTTGAGGTACATCGGCTCATCGACCACGGCCACGTCCACGATCCTCCCGTCGGCCGGCGCGATCACGTACCGCTCCCCGCGCGGGCCCGTGCGCAGCGGATCGCGGAAAAAGACGACCAGCCATATGGCGATGACCAGCAGAGCGACTTCGACCGCCCACATGCCGCGTCCCCACAGCGCGACACCCCACGCCCCCAGCGCCACGAGCGCCCATCCAGAAACGACGAACGGCCAGCCTTCGCGGGCCAACCTCACCGCCCCTCCTCCACCACCCCGAGTGCGGAGTGCGGAGTGCGGAATGCGGAGTCGCAAGGGAGGGTCGCTCGCCGAACGACGCTCCCCCTGACACTCCGCACTGACCTTCCCTGGAAATTCCGCATTCCGCATTCCGCACTCCGCACTCGGCTGGTCACGCCATCTCCAACGCGCGTCCCGTCATCAGTCGATAGGCCTCCAGATACCGCTCGCTGGTCGCTCTCACGACCTCCGGCGGCAGGGGCGGCGGCGGCGCGTTCCCGTCCCACCCGCCCTGTTTCCGCAGGCCGGCGAGGTAGTCGCGCAGCGGCTGCTTGTCGAAGCTCGGCTGGCTCTTCCCGGGCTCGTAGCGGTCGGCGGGCCAGAAGCGGGAGGAGTCGGGGGTGAGGATCTCGTCGATCACCAGCAGCTCATCGTCGGGGCCGGTGCCGAACTCGAACTTGGTGTCGGCGATGATGATCCCGCGCGGCCCCGCGTAGGCCCGTCCCGCCTCGTACAGCGCGAGGCTGGCCTGCCGCAGCCGCCCGGCCAGCCGCGGCCCCAGCGCTCCGGCGAGGTGCGAGAACGTCACATTCTGGTCGTGGCCCGTTTCGGCCTTCGTAGCAGGGGAGAAGATCGGTGGGTCGAGCCGGGCGCTTTCGACGAGACCCTGGGGCAAGGGCTCTCCGGCGAGCGTGCCCGACTGCCGGTACTCGGCCCACGCCGACCCCGTGAGGTAGCCGCGGACCACGCACTCGAACGGCACCGGCGTAGTGCGGCGCACCAGCATCGCCCGGCCTGCGAGCAGGTCGCGGTGCTCGACCAGGCCCGGGATGCGGGCGGTGATGAGTCCCGCGTCGGCCGTGAGGAAGTGGCTCGGCATCACGTGCGCGAGCTCTCGAAACCAGAAGGCGCTCAGCTGGGTCAGGACCGCGCCCTTGTGCGGCACGGGCTCCCGCATCACGACGTCGAACGCGCTCACGCGGTCGCTTGCCACGAGCAGCAGGGTGCCGGCGCCGGCTTCGTAGACGTCGCGCACCTTGCCGCGGCGCACCAGGCGAAGGGGAAGCTGGCTCGCCACCAACGGCTCGATCATACGGTGACCTCGGCGGCCGCCGCGGCGGGCGCGACGGCGTCAATGCGAGCAAGGACGGGCGGGAGAACCTGCTCCAGAAAATCGTCCACCTGGCGGGGGGCGCGGCCGACGTACGCCTTCGGGTCGAGGTCGTCGGGCCTGATCGCCACCTTGAGCGCCTTGAACGCGGGGTCCCGCGCCAGGCGCTCGAGCAGGTCGTTCGGCGCCCCCCGCTCGGCGACCGCCTGCGCCACAGCGAGGCTGTGAGCGCGGATTACCTCGTGAAGCCGCTGCCGGTCGCCCCCGGCTTTGACGGCCCGCATCAGGACCCCCTCGGTCGCGAGGAAGGGCATCTGGGTCGCAACCTGCCGGGCGATCACCGCTTCGCGGACCTCGAGCCCGGCGGCGACGTTCGTCGTGAGGACGAGAATCCCATCCGTGGCGAGGAACGCCTCCGGGAGCACGAGGCGGCGGTTGGCGCTGTCATCGAGCGTCCGCTCGAGCCATTGCTCGGCGGCCGTGTGCCAGCCGTTGCCCTGGAGCTCGATCACGAAGCGCGCCAGACTCGTCATGCGCTCCGCGCGCATCGGATTCCGCTTGTAGGCCATCGCGCTCGAGCCCACCTGCTCGGGTTCGAACGGCTCGAGGATCTCCCCCTCGTGCTGCAGCAATCGGAGATCGGTCGCGAACTTCGCGGCCGAGGCGGCGATCCCCGAGAGGGCGGCGAGCACCTGGGCGTCCAGCTTCCGGGTGTACGTCTGGCCGGTCACCGCAAACAGCTTCGTGAACCCCATCTTCCGCGCAACCCGAACATCGAGCTCGCGAACCTTCTCGTCGTCACCCCCGAACAGCTCCAGGAAGCTCGCCTGGGTGCCCGTCGCCCCCTTCACACCCCGGAACTGCATGGTATCGAGGCGGTGCAGCAGCTCCTCGGCGTCGAGGAGGAACTCCTGCATCCACAGGGTCGCCCGCTTGCCGACGGTGGTGACCTGCGCCGGCTGGAAGTGCGTGTAAGCAAGGCAGGGGACGTCGCGGTAGCGACGCGCCAGCTTGGCGAGCGCGACGAGGACGGCGGCGATGCGGCCGAGCAGGAGCTCGAGGCCCTCGTGCATGAGGATCAGGTCGGCGTTGTCCGTGACGTACGCGCTCGTCGCTCCGAGGTGGATGTACGGACGGGCCGCCGGCGCCTGCTCGCCGAGGTGATGGATGTGGGCCATGACATCGTGGCGCAGCCGCTTCTCGTGCTCGGCGGCGCGCTCGAGGTCGGCGTCGTCGACGTGCTCGCGCACCTCCGCCAGCGCGTGCTCGGGGATGTCGAGACCGAGCTCTTTCTCGGCCTCCATCAGTGCGAGCCAGAGCCGCCGCCACAGCCCGATGCGCCGCCGCTCTCCCCACAGCGCCTGCATCGCCGGGGAGGCATACCGCTGGGACAAGGGTGAGCTGTACGTCAAACCGGGGCCTTCGCGCGCCCGACCAGCTTGTTCCAATCGGCGAGGAACTGATCGAGCCCGCGATCCGTGAGGGGGTGGAGCAACAGCTTGCGCAGTACATCGGGCGGCAGCGTCGCCACGTCGGCCCCGATCATCGCCGCCGCGACGACGTGCCGCGGGTGGCGGATCGACGCCGCGAGGATCTGTGTGTCAATCCGGTAGTTGTCGAAAATCGTGCGGGCCTCGCGGATCACGTCCATCCCTTCCTGGCCGACGTCGTCGAGCCGCCCGATGAAAGGGCTGACGTAGCTCGCGCCCGCCTTCGCCGCGATCAGACACTGCACGCTCGAGAAACACAGCGTGACGTTGGTCCTGATCCCGTCCGCCGCGAGCTGCCGCACCGCCACCATCCCGGCCTCCGTCATTGGGATCTTCACGACGATGTTGTCGGCGATCTCCGCGAGCCGCGCGCCCTCCGTCACCATCCCGTCCGTGTCCAGCGCCACCACTTCGGCGGACACCGGGCCCTCGACCACCGAGCAGATCTCCTTCAGCACGTCCTTGGGGTCGAGGTCACCCGCCTGCTTCGCCAAGAGCGAGGGGTTGGTGGTGACGCCGTCGATGAGGCCGGCCTGGGCCGCCCAGCTGATCTCTTTGAGACTCGCGGTATCGAGAAAGAACTTCATCGGTCACGCCTCGGCGTAGAGGTCCGTGGGGTAGCGTACCGCCACCAGGTACAGCCCCTGGGGCGGGGCGGGAGGACTTGCCGCCTGGTTGTCCGTCGCCGTAAGCAAGCGGGAAAGGTCCGACTGCGGGCGCCGCCCCAGCGCGATGTCCACCATGGCGCCCACGAGGAACCGCACCATCCGATGGAGGAACCGGTCGGCCTCGATCGTGAAGGTCACCCCCGCGCCGTCGGTCCGCGGCGCCCAGTGAGTGAGCGCGACGCGACTGCGGTAGTGGGGCTTCGCCGAGCCCGGCCCCGTCGCGGCGAGGCCGCGGAAATCATGCTCGCCCAGGAGCGTTTCGGCCGCGCGCTGGAGCTGTCCAAGATCGAGCGGGCGTGCCAGCGCCCACTCGTAGGGCCGGCGAAACGGGGACTGGGCGGCTTCCTCCGTCCCGATCAGGTAGCGGTAGCGCCGCGCGACGGCGCTGTTGCGCGCGTGGAACCCCGGCCGCATCGGATACAACCGCTCGACCCAGACGTCGCGCGGCAGCAGCGCATTCAAGGCCCGCCGCAGCCCGGCCGCATCCGCGGCCCAGCGCTCGTTCGCGGCAAAGCCGACGCCTTGACCCAGCGCGTGCACGCCGCTGTCGGTGCGTCCCGCACCCGTCGCCGGCGTGCGCCGGCCCGTCAGGCGCTCGAGCACGGCCTCGAACTCCGCCTGCACCGTCCGCCCCTCCCGCTGCCGCTGCCAGCCGACGAACCGGGCCCCGTCGTAATGGACCACGGCGAGGAAGGGCCTGCTCGTCACGCGCCAAAGATAGGGAAAAACGGGAGGCCGATCAAGCCGCGCAACCCGTTGTCGTATTTGACAAAAGCCGATTTTTCCGGATAGCTTTGCCCAGCCCGATACCCGCGATGCCAGTGGCTCCTCACTCCCCCCCGCGAGCCGCGCCGGTTCAGGAGGCGATCGCCGCCCTGGCCAACCGCGGCTCGCTCTCCGAACAACAGACGAGTGAGGTCTTCGGGTGCGTGATGCGGGGCGAAGCCACGCCGGCACAGATCGCGGCACTCCTGATGGGCCTGCGGTTGAAGGGGGAAACGGCCGCAGAGGTCGCGGGCGCCGCCCGCGCGCTCCGGGCCGCAATGGTGCGGGTAGAGGTTGAGGACCGCCACCTGGTGGACACCTGCGGCACCGGCGGCGGGGCCGTTTCCACCTTCAACATCTCGACGGCCGCCGCGTTCGTCGCCGCGGGCGCCGGGGCGTCGGTCGCGAAGCACGGCAATCGCTCGTTTACGTCGCAGTGCGGCTCGGCGGACGTGCTCGAGGCGCTGGGGGTGCGGATCACGCTCGACGCCGCCCAGGCGGCGCGCGTGCTGCGCGAGGCGTGCGTCACGTTCCTGTTCGCGCCGAATTTTCATCCGGCGATCAGGCACGCGGGCCCGGTGCGGCGGGAGCTCGCCGTCCCGACCGTCATGAACCTGCTCGGGCCCCTGGCGAACCCTGCGGGGGTGCGGCGCCAGGTCGTGGGGGTCGCCGAGGGAGATCGGGCCGCGCTTCTGGCCGGGGCGCTCGCCCGGCTCGGCACGGAGCACGCGCTCGTCGTCTACGGGCGCATTGGGATGGACGAGATCTCACCCACCGGGATCACCGACATCTGGGAGGTGCGGGACGCGCAGGTCACAACGTGGGAGCTCGACCCCGCTCGCTACGGGCTGGCGATCGAGGAGGCCGGAGCCCTGAGGGGGGGCGACCCTGCCGCGAACGCCCTGCGGATCGAGCGGCTGCTTGCCGACGGCGGAGGAGGGGCCGACGCGCCAGGGCTCGCAGCCGTGGTGTTGAACGCGGGCGCGGCGATCTATGTCTCGGGGATCGCCCGGTCGTTCGAGGACGGCCTCGGGCGTGCGCGCCAGGTCCTCGCCTCGGGCGCCGCCCGAACCGCCCTCGAGCGGCTGCGCCGAGCTACTAGACGTCTAGACGGCTAGACGTCTAGACGTCGAGTACTTCTAGTATTTTCGGATGACGCCCACGACGACGCCCTGCACGACGATGTCGCGCTCGTGGATGCGCAGCGGGCTCATCGCGGGATTGGCCGGGTCGAGACGGATCCAGCCTCCGGGCTCGCGGTGGAACTTCTTGACCGTGGCGCCGGTGCCGTGCACCAGGGCCACGATGGTCTGGCCGTTGTCCGCCTGGTTACGCTCGTGCACGACGAGGTAGTCGCCGTCTTTGATGTGGTCGTCGATCATCGAGTTGCCCCGCACCTTGAGGACGTAGCTCCTGCCGCGGCGCGGGATGAGATCGTCGGGGACTGCGATGGTATCGTCGCCCGGGATCGCCTCGATCGGCTCGCCGGCTGCGACGAGGCCGAAGAGTGGTAGCTCGGTCGCGCCGGTCTGGCCCTTGGGGGGGACGATCTCGATCGCGCGGCTTTCGTTGTGGGTGCGCCGGATATATCCCTTGCGCTCCAGGTTGGTGAGATGCTCGTGCACGGTGGCCAATGACCGGAACCCGAACCGGTGGGCGACTTCATCGAAGCTCGGGGCGTACCCCTGAGTGCGGATTTGCTCCGCGATGAAGTCGAGGATCTCGCGCTGGCGGCGGGTGAGCGGCACCTTGGCTCCCGAAGATAAACCGAAGCTAATCTACCCGAAAATCGCCCGAACGCAAGGATGCCGACCCCCTCGCTCGACGCCATCTTGATGGCGACGCGCAACCGGGTCGCGGCCCTCAGGCCACGCGCTCGCGAGCTCGAGCGGCAGGCTGCCGCCTCCCCTCCGCCGCGCCAGTTCGGGCGGGCGCTCGTGGGCAGCGCCGTCGGCGTCATCGCCGAGGTGAAGCGGCGCTCGCCATCCGCCGGGGCGATTCGGGAGGATCTCGATTCGGTGCGCCACGCGCAGGCGTACGAGCGGGGCGGGGCGGCGGCGATCTCGGTCCTCACCGACGAGGTGCACTTCGGAGGCTCGCTCGAGGATCTCGCGCGGGTGGCGCAGGCCGTGACAGTCCCCGTGCTCTGCAAGGATTTCATCCTCGACGAGCTCCAGCTGCTCGAGGCACGGGCGGCGGGTGGGAGTGGCGTATTGTTGATCGTACGGGTACTCGCGCCGGAGCAGCTGCGGGCACTGGCGCGGGCTGCGCGGGACCAGGACCTGGGCGTGCTGGTGGAGGTGCACACGGAGCAAGAGCTCGAGCAGGCGCTCGGCGCGGAGCCGACCGCGCTGGGGGT